>CAMJRV010000051.1 GCA_946408315.1 uncultured Bacillota bacterium
CATCTGCCCGCAGGACGGAGCTGCCGCTGCTGCTGCTGTTGAGGCGGCCAAAGCGGAAGGAATCAGCGTAATCTCCTATGACAGACTGATTACCGATACCGATGCTGTTGATTACTATGTAACCTTCGACAGCGTAGCGGTAGGAAAAGCTCAGGGTCAGTACCTGATCGACAATGCAAAAGGCACAGGCGAACCGTTATACCTGTATGCCGGAGCAGCTTCCGACAACAACGCGTTCCTGTTCTTTGAAGGCGCATGGTCTGTTCTTCAGCCTAAAATCGCCGATGGGACCTTCGTAATCGCCAACTCCAGCGAAGCAGTCGCTCTGAAGGACAAAGCGACCCTGTCCCGTGACGAGATGAGCAAAATCGTCGGCCAGGTTACCACAAACTGGGACTTCAACGAAGCGAAAAATAAGGCAGAATCTCATCTGACTGCTGCAAAAGCAGACATGAAGGGCGACGTAGCGATTCTTGCTCCGAATGATGGAACTGCAAGAGCTATCGCGGATGCATTCGCAGCCGACGCCGCAATCAAGAGCTTCGTCGTAACTGGTCAGGACGCTGAAAAAGCTTCCGTACAGTACATCATCGACGGCAAGCAGTCCATGACGGTATTCAAGGATGTCCGTACGCTTGTAAAAGACTCCATCGACATGGCTGTAACTCTTCTGGAAGGCTCCACTCCTGCAACGACCGGTTCTTACAACAACGGTAAGGTCGATGTAAAGGCGAAGCAGACGGAAGTTATCGTAGTCGATAAATCAAACGTAAAAGCAGCGCTGATCGATTCCGGTTACTATGCTGCAAGTGATTTCACAGGTCTGTAAAAATCACATAATGGAATATTAGGTGCCTGCCGGTGGTATTCTCTCGGGAGCCTCCCTCGCTTGAATGCTGCGCTAAAGCTCTGCATAAGCTCGGTGTAAGGTTTTAGGTCTCCCTTTGAGAATACCACGGCACGGCACCTTTGTTCTTACGGAATATATAAAAAGGAGCGCTGGCTGCCATGACCAAATATATACTTGAAATGAACAATATTACGAAGGAATTTCCCGGCGTCAAGGCTTTAAGCGACGTCAATTTTAAAGTGGAGGAAGGGGAAATTCATTGTCTGGTCGGAGAAAACGGCGCAGGAAAATCCACATTGATGAAGGTTCTGAGCGGCGTTTATCCTTACGGAACCTATAAAGGGGACATTGTTCTGGGTGGAGAGGTGCAGAAGTATTCCACCGTCCGTGACAGCGAAAAAGCGGGAATCGCCATCATCTATCAGGAACTGGCGCTGATCCCCGATATGACCGTATATGAAAATATTTTTCTTGGGCATGAAATTAAAAAAGGCTCTACGATCAACTGGAACGAAACGATCGTGAGAGCGGAAGAGATGCTGGGAAAGGTGAAGCTGAGCGTCAATCCGGAGGAACTGGTCAAAAACCTGGGTGTCGGAAAGCAGCAGCTCATCGAAATCGCAAAGGCGCTGAGCAAGAATGTCAAGCTCCTGATCCTGGATGAGCCTACGTCCGCCCTCAACGAGAACGATAGTGAAAATTTGCTGGAATTATTATTAGAATTAAAAAAGCAGGGGATTACTTCCATTATGATTTCCCACAAGCTGAAAGAGGTCATCTCCATCGCGGATACCGTCACAATCCTGCGTGACGGCAAGACGATCTGCTCTATGTCCGCGAGCAAGGGAGAAATCGCAGAAAACGCCATTATCAAATGCATGGTGGGACGGGAAATCGACAATATTTATCCGAAACGAGACTTTCACCCCTCGGACGAAGTGGTGCTGGAGCTGAAAAACTGGAGCGGCTTTGATCCGAAACAGGGAAGAGAAATATTAAAAGACATCAGCATGAACCTAAAAAAGGGAGAAATCGTCGGCATTGCCGGACTGATGGGCGCAGGCCGGACGGAGCTGGCCCAGAGTATCTTTGGCAATCCGGCCGAATACCGGCTGAAGGGCGAATTATTCATACATGGACAAAAGAAAAACATCAAAAGGACCAGCGACGCGATTCGCGCGGGCCTGGCCTATGTAACGGAAGACAGAAAAGGAAATGGCCTGATCCTGATTCAGGACGTAAAGCAGAATATATCCATATCGAACCTGAGATCGATCGCGTCAAGCGGCGTAATCAATCAAAATGAAGAGATTAATATCGCCAACGGCTATAAGGAGGATCTCAACATCAAGACGCCCAGCATTGCACAGACGGTGGGCAATCTGAGCGGAGGAAACCAGCAGAAGGTATCGCTGGGAAAATGGCTGTTTGCAAAGCCTAAAATATTGATACTTGACGAGCCGACGCGGGGAATCGACGTCGGAGCGAAATATGAGATCTATACCATCATGAACGAACTCATCAAACAGGGCATGAGCATTATTATGATTTCATCCGAATTGCCTGAGGTTCTGGGTATGAGCGACCGGGTCTACGTCGTGTCGGAGGGCAGGATTACAGGAGAATTGCCGATAGAGGAAGCCACCCAGGAAAAGATCATGGCGATGGCGACGAATTAGGAGGAGTAACCATGGGTTTTTTGAAAGAAGCGAAAACGCTGATGAGACAAAACGTGCGGGAATACGGCATGTATATCGCTCTGGTGGTGATCATGATGATCTTCACGATTACGACGGACGGACTGTTTATCTCATCAAGAAATATCAGTAACCTGATCAATATGACCGGGTATATTGCCGTGCTGGCCATCGGTATGACGCTGGTCATCGTAATCCGGCACATCGACCTTTCCGTCGGTTTCCTGTCGGGCTTCATGGGTGCAATCTGCGCCATCATGATGATGAAATGGGGCTGGTCTATGTGGATCGCCATTCCTGCCGTTCTGATCTTCGGAATTCTGATCGGCTGCGTCAACGGTTTTCTTGTCGCAAAGGTGAATATCCCCGCTTTCGTAGCGACCTTGGCAGGCTGGCTGATTTTCCGGGGCCTGATCCTATGGGTCACAGAGGAAACGGGAACCATCGTAATCAGCAATCCTACATTCAATGCGATCGGAAACGGATTTATTCCCGACATCGCAAATCTTGGATTCCATTTGCTGACAGTGATCATCGGGATCATCGCCATCGGGCTTTTCGTCTGGAGCGAGTTCCGCGCCAGAATGGTGAAGCAGAGATATAACTTTGAAGTGGTTTCCATGAGCATCTTTCTCGTGAAGCTGGTGTTTATCTCTGTGATTATCGCTTATATCACCTGGATTCTCGCGGGATACAACGGCCTTTCCTGGACCGTCGTCATCGTAGCGATTACGGCCTTTATCTACCATTTCATCACGACAAAGACGGTTTTGGGAAGACATATCTACGCTCTGGGAGGCAATCCCGAGGCGGCAAAGCTTTCCGGCGTCAACGTAACGAAGATCACCTTCTGGGTTTTCTGCTCCATGGGAATGCTGTCGGCCCTTTCCGGCGTCCTGTTTGCCTCCCGGCTGCAGTCGGCGACGACTACGGCAGGAACGCTGTTTGAGCTGGACGCCATCGCTGCCGCTTATGTCGGAGGCGTATCCGCCGCGGGCGGAGTCGGCAAGGTGACCGGTTCTCTGGTCGGCGCACTGGTTATGTCCTCTCTGGTCAGTGGGATGAACCTGATGGGTACCGGCATTTACTACCAATACATCATCAGAGGCGCAGTGCTCGTAATCGCAGTAGTCTTCGACGTAACGACGCGCAACGCGGCTGCAAAGACGGCAAAATAATTCTCCTCAATAACATACTAAGGATAATGAAAACCGCCGCATGGTTTCAAGAAATCATGCGGCGGTTTAATTTGAATTTTATCCGATCAGGTCGGCAAAAACAGAAATTACGTGGTCGATATCCTCACTGGAGACGTCGTTGGAGGTCACGAAACGGAACTCTCCAAGCTCCATCCCGTTGATTTTGATTCCCTTCTCCAGCATCTTTTCCGGCAGGCTTTCCAGGAGCTCGTCGGGCCTTGCTACCTTGAAAAAGACCATGTTGATCTGGACCGAATCCAGGTCCACCTCAACGCCTTTCAGTTCGCTTAATTTTTTCGCCATATATCTGGCGTTGTCGTGATCTTCCTTCAGTCTCTTTGACATTTCCTTCAGGGAGATGATTCCGGCGGCCGCCAGGATACCGCACTGTCGCATGCCTCCGCCCAGCATTTTACGATACTTTCTGGCTTTGGCGATGGTGCGGGCGTCTCCGGCCAGAACGGAGCCTACGGGTGCGCAGAGTCCTTTCGACAGGCAGCAGGACACGGTATCACAATATTTTGTGATCTCCTTCACATCGACGTCCAGGGCCGCGGCCGCATTGAATATACGAGCTCCGTCCAGATGAACGGCGATACCATTTTTTTCGGCGATGGCGGAAACCTCTTCCATGATCTCGACAGGAACGACCCTTCCGTTCGCCAGGGCATTTTCCATGCAGATGAGAACCGTTTTCGGCTCGTGAATATCTTCGGGCCGGATGGCCTTCTCGATCATAGCCGGATCATAAACTCCGTTTTGAAACGACAGGGGTCTGAGGTTCGCGCCGGACAATACGGCAACGGCTCCGACCTCGTGCATCAGAATATGGCAGTCTGCACTGACGATCACCTCGTCGCCGCGGCTGGTGTGACACATCACTCCGATCTGGTTTCCCATGGTTCCCGACGGAACGAATAGGGCGGCCTCCTTTCCGAGCATTTCCGCCGCAAGGGCTTCCAGCTCGTTTACGGTGGGATCGTCCTGATAAACGTCGTCTCCCACCGCCGCTGCGTACATCGCGTCGCGCATCTCCTGGGTCGGCTGCGTTACGGTATCGCTTCTCAAGTCAATATACCTCATAAGTAATTTCCTTCCTTCCTGATGTCTTTGATTAAATATATGAAATCGCGGTACAAATTCTATATAATAAATTATAAACACAATCCACACCGAAATCAATGACGTAGGACGAGTATGGCACGTTGTTGTATTTCTTTTCATGATCAATTATAATCTAAGCAGAAGGCCCGGCGGTCCGCCGGTGATAGGTGGTGTAAAAAATGTCAAATGAAAATGGGATAGAGAAACAGAGCGAAAAGACCGCTTCCATCAAGCTGTCGCCGAGACAGGAACGCAGCCTGAAAAAGGTGCTGTCCAACCAGAAGTACCGTGTGATCAACGTCGTAGAGATCATTGCCCGGGACAACGTTCCGGGGATGATGGACCGGATGGACATGTGCACCTGCTCGAAATGCGCCTGTGACGTGCTGGCGATTGCGCTCAACGCCCTGCCTACGAAATATGTCACAACAGATGCCGGAAAACAGTACATTCAGTTGCAGACGTATAAAAAGCAGTTTGAGACAGATGTTGAAATCGCGCTGATGAGGGCGTGCCTCACCGTAAAGGAAGCGCCGAATCACGATGAGCCGGAAAACGGCTGAACCAGTGTTATAAACCAGGCCGCGGACTGAGATGCGCGGCCGGATGCCCGAAAATACAAAAGGTATGCTCCGCATAATCGGAGCATACCTTTGTTGTTTTGAAATAGAGCAATTACTGAATCGTTACTTCGTGCCTGTTCTTGTAGGCCTCTGCAACTGCGCCCAGGAAATCGCCGTGGGCGTCTCTCAGCGACATGGTTGCGCCGGAAACGACGTCGGCGAGGTCAGCCTTTTCAGCGGCAGTGAGCTTGTTGTATTTTGCAAGGTCGTCGGCGTTTGTCGTATTCGCTTTGATCGGTCTGCCTGCCGTGGTCGTGTATTTCGCGAACCAGGCTTCCAGTTCGTCAACGGTCTTGCCCTTGAAGAAGTTCTGATAGAAATCCATCTGCTTGTACCATTCGTTGGCCGGATTCATGTGATAAGAATCGCCGCGCTGCCTCTTTGTAAGCCATGTGTTTACTTCCGCAGCGGCGGATTCCTTTGTGTTCACGGAAACTCCCGTAACCTTTCCCGTGGTGGTGTCGGTAATATTGTAGCCTTCCTTGTCCGGCCAGCCTGAGAAATGAGGCATCGACGCACCGTCATAGTTTGGCGTGGCGACTTCATAGCCGTCGATAAATACATCGATGATTCTGCCCTTTGCGTCAAAGGTTGCCCTTGCCATCGCAATGTTGAAGCTGTAAACCGGAACTCCGGCTTCATCTGCTCCGGGACCGTTTCTGAAGGATGTTTTATAACCCATACCCTCATAAACCTTGCTGCTGCTCGTAGCGGCGGCGGTCGAACTGCCTGTGGAAGCGGAAGTTCCTGCCGTCACGACGATTTTCTGACCGGCGTAGATCAGGTTTTTGTCCTTAACCTGCGGGTTCAGTGAGAGCAGCTTGTCCAGTGTCATGCTGTGCTTTGCCGCGATCTTCGCCATGGTGTCGCCGTTCGCTACAACATAGGTTCCTGATCCTGCCGGTACGCTGACCGGAGCCGTTACGGAGCTTGCAGGCGCTGCCGGCTTGGATGGGGCTGCCGTTGGCTCTTCCGTCCATGTGGTCGCTGCGGACACCGCATCTGTATCTGCGGAGAAGACCGGAGCAACTGCGAACGAGGTCAGAACTAAAAGCATAACCAGAGAATGTGCGATGATTTTTTTCAATTTGGTACCTCCTTCTTTCTTCTTCGGGCTTAAAAAACCTGGCATCTTGGTATAGAAGTTTTCCAGCACCGAAATAATAGATTACCGGGAATTTATACCAACCAAGTATGATATTTAAACAGAGGGAGTTTTGTATTTTTTTATCAAATTTTTTATTGTGCCGGCGATGGATTGCAATGAAAATATACTGCCTTTTATATGGTTGTCGATTCCGCCGATAATGTCAGGAAGGCGGGTAAACTGGGATTTGCTCTCATCGATGAGATAGGACCAGGTCGTGGTAGCATTTCCAAGCCCTGCGGCCTCCATATCGACGCCGTCCTCCGTGATTCTGCAGGTCCTTAATTTTCGTATAACATCCGTCTGTATCTCTTTCAAGACCTCCTCATAAGCGGAGACTGCCATTTTATGATACTCATCAAGGGGGTCCAACCCGCCTATGACTGTCAGATGGATTCCATCCCGGACATATTCCATAGACTCCAGATAATAGGCCCAGTGCTGATTGATGTAATATAGGGTCAACTGCTTTTTTGCCAGCCGCTCTCCCTTTTCTCCGGCCATGCTGCGGAGGATGCGGTCACGGTAATCGGTCATAATCTGCCGCTGGTGTTCCAGGATATAGGAGTATTTTGACAGCATGAGTCTGGCTGCTTCGTCCCTTCCTTCGATGTGGCGTTGGGCGCGCCTGACCGTCTTTGCGGCCTGCGCCCGGTCTTTGAAGAAAGACTTCCTGCCGTCTGTCAACGGGGGCCATTTTGCTTCTTCAAACAGCTCATCCTCAAGGCTGATGAAAAAACGGCTTTCTCCCGCATCTCCCTGTCTTCCGGCCCTGCCGCACAGCTGAAGATCAATGCGGGTGCTTCGGTTGAGCCCGGCGCCGATCACATATAGTCCGCCGGTATTCTGAACGGAGTTTTTCTCCGCTTCAGAGCCTCCTCCCAGCTTAATATCTACGCCGCGCCCGGCCATATTGGTGGAAACGGTGACGGAGGAAAGCTTTCCTGCTTCTGCTATCCGTGCGGCTTCTTCCTTATCGTTCTTTGCATTCAGAACCTGGTGCGGGATTTCTCGATCCCAAAGCAGCCCCGAAAGCAGCTCGGATTCTTCCACACTCTGGGTCCCCAAAAGAACCGGCTGCCCCTTCTGATAGGAAGAGACGATAGTTTCTATGATAGCCTTGTGCTTTTCCTCCTTCGTCGGAAAGACGACTGGTTCATGATCGATGCGCCGACTGGGAATGTGAGGGGGGATGCTGTCGATCTCCAGCCCGTAGACTTGATAGAATTCATTTTTCGAGTCCATTGCGGTGCCTGTCATTCCGCACAGTTTTCGATAGCGGAGGAGGTAATTTTGAATCGTCATCGTGTTATAGATCATAGAACTCCCGCTGAGAGGCAGGTCTTCTTTTGCCTCAAGGGCAGCGTGGAGAAGGTCGGGGTATTTCTTGCCCCTGGAGATTCTGCCCGTAGAACTGTCGATGATGCGGATCTTGCGGTCTGCTACGATGTAGTCCAGATCCTTTTTCAGCAGAAATCCGGCTTGCAAAGCCATGTTGACCATGGAGAGCAATTCGAGATTTCGATCTTCGTATAGATTGTTCAGGGACAGCATTTTTTCGGTGTGAAGGATGCCCTTCTCAGTCAGATAAGCCTGGTTCTCGTCCTTTTTGATCATGTAATCCTCTGGCGTCATTTCGGCGACAACGGTTTTGACCTTCCGGACGATTTCATAGTTCCTCTGGCAATCGCAGGCAATGACAAGGGGATTTCTCGCTTCGTCGATCAGGATAGAATCCGCCTCATCGACAATTCCATAGTCAAAGGGAAAGGGAATCAATTCGCCCGCATCGTGGCACAGAAAGTTTTTCAGGTAGTCAAAACCCGCTTCCTTTGCCGTGACATAGACAATGTTTTTTTGATATGCCGTGATCCGCTCCGATCTCGCCATTCTCTGAGTTATAAATTCCGACGTGATTCCGCAGAATTCGTAGATCCGCCGGGTGATCGTGAAGTCGCGCTCGGAAAGGTAATCGTTAAAGGTCAGCACGTGAACGGAAAGGCCCTGCAGTGCATGGATCAAAGCCGGTATCACAGCGGCTAATGTTTTTCCCTCCCCCGTAGGGAGTTCGGCGATTTTTCCATTCATGAGGGAGAGGGACGCCGCCAGCTGGGAATCGAACAGTTTCATGCCGGTCAGTCGAAAGACCGCTTCCTTTATGAGAGCAAAGGCGGTTGCCTGATCTTTTGGACTCAGAGGGGACTTGCGCCGAAAAGTCTTGAATGCTCCTTTGAGTTCCGCTTCGGAAAGCAGGTGGAAATCCTTGCGGTTTACCTCCGAAATAAAGTCGGCGTAAGGCAAACAGAGCTGAGTTTTCTTCAGCCTTTGATTAATTTTATTCAATTCATTTCACTCCTTTATTCTTTTTTCGTCAGAACGCAGGAGCAGTTATTCTCTTTTCCGAACCGTAAGAATCTGACTGACAAATGCGCAGCGAAGTGCAGCGGCCGTCAGCAGAAAAAGAAAGATGGGGAGGAAGGAAATTTGAAGAAAAAGCAGGATGACGCAAGGAAACAGAATCGACATGATAAGTGTAAACATATCGATGCAGTTCCTGTACCGTTGATAAAACATGTCCAGTAATAAATCCACGCCGCCTATTCCCCTTTATACAAATTATAAAACAATTATAACACAGAATGCGAAGCCGTGACACAATTCAAAATTTCCCTTATGGTCATTGCCGTTTCGGAGATTGACCGGAGGCCCGCGGGACGTTAAAATAGGAGGTGCAGAGATAAAAACACAGTTCCGGTTGGTAGTCCGGACGCAGCGAAAGCTGTCAGTAACCTGCCTCCTTGGTTGTCCGTTCTTTGCCAGGTAACTGAAAGGAGGATTTCTTATGGATAAGACTGTTTCCAGACTGACGGTGTTTTTTGAGGAGCCCTTTTGGGTCGGCGTCTATGAGCGTGAATTCGGCGGCAGATACGAAGCCTGCAAGATCACGTTCGGGTCGGAGCCCAGGGATTATGAGGTCTATGACTTCCTGCTCCAAAACTTTGATCAGTTCCGGTTTAGTCCATCCTTGGAAGCTGGCACAATTGCAGAAAAGCGAGTCAATCCCAAGCGAATGCAGCGAAAAATCAGCAGACAGCTGCAGGATGACGGCGTCGGGACAAAGGCGCAGCAGGCGCTGAAGCTTCAGCAGGAGCAGGGGAAGCTTTTGAGGAAAGCCCGTTCCCGCGCGGCCCGGGAAGCCGAAAAAGAGCGCCGGTTCCAATTGCGGCAGGAAAAACGAAAGGAAAAACACAGGGGGCATTAACTCCCTGTGTTTTCTGTGTTTGCCACGCTCGTCTATGTAAGTTCGATGTCGATGGCCATCAGCACTTCATCGCAGTTGGGGAACTTGGGACAGTTCAGGCAGTCCTTCCATATCTTATGAGGCATATGTGCCTTATCGATCACCTGAAATCCGCATTTTTCAAAAAAAGCGTCCTGATAGGTCAGGGTAAAGACTTTCTTGATACCGAGATCCTTGGCCTCATTTAATAAATGCTCTACCAGTTTTTTGCCGACTCCCTGCTTGGAGGAGCTTTCCTTGACCGCCAGCGTTCTGACTTCTGCCAGATCGGCCCACAGGATGGACAGGGCGCCGATGGCGATGACTTCGCCGGACGATTCGATGACGGAATAATTCCTGATATATTCATAGATGGAACTTCTCGACCGGGCGAGCATCAGTCCCTTCTTTGCATAATGGTTCGCCAGCTTGTGTATGGCTTCCGAGTCGGATAATTTTGCTTTTCTGATTATCATATTCTCTCCTTTTGCTCACATTTCATTTTTACTATGATAGCAGGTTCCGGGAAATAATTC
>CAMJRV010000052.1 GCA_946408315.1 uncultured Bacillota bacterium
GATTGCTGTTGCCGATGGAACGGATCTTATCCGTGGTCTCCGTCATGATGTCTTCAAAGTACGTGCTGTGAAAGATGAAAATGGGAAAGGCCTTTTCGTCCGCAAAGCGGATCACTTCTTCCGGCAGCTCGTTATAATAAATATTTTTGACGGCAAGGCCGCTTAGCCGGTTTCTTTCCAGGATTTTTACAGCGTCGAGAATCCGTTCCGGATGATCTTTGGCAAACAGCATGCTGCACAGTGCGAATTCTCCTTCGACAAAGGATGCCTTGATCTGAGGATATTTATCGTCGGTTTGTGGTACCACTTCCCAATCCAGAAACCCTACCCGCTCTATCACTCGGTTCAGGCCGCGATGACCGGCTATCAGTCTGAAATTGGAATAGGAATTGAGTTTGATCGCTTCTGAAACGGTCAGGGCCATGCGGATTTCCTCCTCGAAATTGTTTAAGGATTATTATATCATAAAGGAGTATAATTGAGTATAAGGGAAGACGGGCGAAGGAGTCTCGAATTTGCAAAATTAGGGGATCGTGAGTTTGTAAGAATAGAAAGATCATGAGGTGAGGCGGGATGAAGAGCGGTAACGGCGGCTGCCTGCATTGCAGCCATCAATTGTGCGCCAAAAGGGTTCCTATCTTTTCGGCTCTGGAGGAAAAAGAGCTGAGTCAGGTTGTGGACCTGATTCTGCGAAGACAGTACGAGAAAGGAGAGATGATCCTCCTGGAAGGGGCGGAGCTTGACAGCCTGATTATCGTAAATCACGGCATGGTAAAGGCGTTTCGGTATACCGAGGAAGGGAAGGAACAGATCCTGTACCTCTTTTCGGAGGGAGATTTCTTTGGGGAAAAGAACCTGCTGTCCCGGGGAGAAGCGACGTATAACGCCGAAGCGCTGGAGCGCACCCATGTCTGCATGATCCGGAATGAGGATTTTCAGGAACTGCTGCGAGATTACCCGGAAATCAGCCTGAAGATCATCAGGGAGCTCAGCGCCAGACTCGACCGGCTGGAAGGAGCGCTTCAGAGCATGGGGACGAAAAATGCGGAAGCCCGGCTCAGCGCCGTTCTTCTGGAATTTGCCGGGAAATACGGAACGTCCCACCCGGAGGGTATCCAATTTGATCTTCCCTTCAGCCGGGAAGGAATCGCGAATTACATCGGCGCCGCCCGGGAAACGGTGAGCCGGAGGCTGAACCGCCTTCAGGAAGAAGGAATCATCGACATGATCGGGAACAAAAAAATTATTATAAAAGATAAGAATGCGCTGAAATTATGACCGGGATCACAGTTTTTACAGCCGGAACAGGATATGATTGAGACAAAGATGCAAATAAAAAGAGAAAAGAGGGATTTGTATGAATAAGTTTCAATCAGCGCAAAGCGTCGGAGAGATCGTATCGATGATGCCCGGAGCAAGCGAGGTTTTTAAAAAATTTAATATCGATTTCTGCTGCGGGGGGCACAGATCATTGTCCGAGGTGGTCAGGGCTCAAAATCTTGATGAGGCGGAAGTCCTCGGGAAGCTTGACGAGATGTATGAGAAAACGGAACAATTGTCCGGCCATACCGATTTCAGAAAAATGACGCTCACCGACCTGATCGACCATATCGTCAATACCCATCACGTCTATTTAAATAGAGCGCTGCCCGAACTGAGCGATCTGACGAACACCATATTAAGAGTACACGGCCCGACGCACTCGGTCCTGTTCCGGGTCCATAAGCTGTTTCACAGCCTGAAGATGGAGCTGGAGCAGCATCTGATCAAGGAGGAAGAGATTCTGTTTCCGCTGATCAAGGAATATGACGTCAATCTCTCAGAGCCCCTTTTGGAGAAGATCTCTGCCATCGTCAAAGAGACGGAAGAAGAGCATGAGGCGGCAGGAGATATCCTGAAGGAGTTGAGAAGGATCACGGAAGACTACCTTGTTCCTGCCGACGGCTGCGCCACGTACAGCAAAACGTTTCAGAAGCTGCAGGAGCTGGAGTCGGATCTGTTCCAGCATATCCACCTGGAAAATAATATTTTGTTCCGGCAGCTTGGACTGGAAGTCCGGTAGCATGCGTATGGAGAACGCGGAGCTCGAGAATCAAGCCTCTTCTTTTTTCTCTTTTGAGGCCTGATTTCTGTTTTCGATCAGTTCACGCTGCACCGCGATGGTGGCAAGGGTATCGGCAAGCTGCGTGAGAGCCGCCGCCAGCAGCGCCAGTTCGTCATCGTCGGGAATATCTTTGGAAATGAGTATCGCCGTGGCGGTAATAAAAGCGGCCAGTTCACAGGGATCCATAGAAGCACCTCGGTCTGTAGATATCAGTATCAGCATATTACCGAGGTGCTTTTTTCGTTACGGGATGTGAACAGAAAGCGCGATCGTCAAACAAACAAAGACCTAATTATTTGGAAGATTTTTATCGTTCGTTTGATCTTCAGGGTAATACTTTTTTATATTCTTATATATTAAACTTGAAAAAATCGCTTGAATGACAGCAATAAGGGCAAGGATTCCCACCATCAGTTCTGCATCAATAAATCGGGATATTTCACCATACTTGTAAAGGGAGCAAAAAACAAAAGTCAGCCCTCCCAGCGTGGTTCCTAAATAGGAATAAAGTTTGATTCTTTTTATAAGCATCGGCATTACCTCTTTCTATAAATTTTCTTGTATCGCCTGTGTCCGTTTTCACGGTGCCAGATCCTGTTAAATAGTAATCTTTATCCGCTAAGTAAATTGAGTTTGACTCGACCCGAATACTTATAGTAGCTATCACCACTTGTAAATCCGGACAGCTCTATGGTTTCAGTAGTAGCGGATTTGTAGTTGGCAGTTTTGCTAAAGCCAGTACTTTGAATAGCATTAAACTTTGCGCCATAGGGGCATATCATTTTACCGGCTGATTATGATAAGATCCTGTCACAATAGCTGCCACATTAAATATATAGTCCCAAAATCTGTTAAGGCCAGAATTATCATTTTTCAATAACTTTAGAAAAGTTATCGAGACAATTCTAAGACAACCAAACCCAATGATAGTTCCCGTAAAATTGCATATCACATCGTCAATGTCTATAAATCTGAAGGTGAAACCTTTGGAAAAAACAATTGCAATCATAAATTGCATCGATTCAATCATTAAACCAGAAAGAAGGGCTGCAATTACGATTCTTTTCCAAGTATTTATTTTTGACACAAAGGGAAGACCAAATCCGAGAGGAAACATCATTATAATATTAAGAAGTGCCTCCGTCGTCATTATATTCGTAAACGGAATCAGGCTTATGCTTTCAAAGAGGTTTGGTTCATACCAATTGGAAAAGACAGGGAAAGGAAACAGCGTTAATTTAGCTATGTTCAAAATATATAAAAACATAATAAAAGAAAACAAGATATATAGAGAATCCTTCTTTAACGGAAATTTTAAAATAAGTGCTATTATAATAAAAATAATAAATCCGATAATAACGGTTAATATATCGAAATCAACTAACATTTTTTCCTCTGTATTCGCTTGATATTGCTACCTGCGTTGAATTTACAACGCAGGTAGCGACCTAAGGAAATCAGGTCAAACCGCTTCGTTTTTCTCCGTGGGAACCTGCTTTCTCTTGACTTCCGTAGTCACATTATTCTTTTTCAGCGCCTTCAAGATGAGGATATTGAGCGCCTAAAATAAGAAACCCCAACTGCCTTAGAGGCTTTATTTTGAAAATATAGAATCCAAGACTGCATCCGATCAAGCCCAAAATAATATCGTCAATATCAAACACACCAGTGCTTGTAAACAATTGTACTATTTCGATTAAGAGAATCAGAGTAAGGCACACTAGAAATAATCTTTTTTTAGCCACATTATAAAGAGCATAGCTCAAGATTGCTCCGACCGGTATATAAATCAAGATCATACCAAAAATATTTTGCAGTATGGTAGAAGTATTAATCTTGCTGCCGGATAAAGCAAATATATATGCAATAATCTGATGAAATGGAATAAAGTTTGTCTTATTTATAAAGCTTAATTCCATATAAAAGGGTTCAGGGTTTAATTGAATACATATTAAAAAAATAGCATAGCAAATGAATAAAATTGTGAGTAGGTTCTTGATATACTTTTCTTTTATCTCAATATCTGTGTAACCCGAAACATATATTCTATGGCCTGCGAGAATACAAATCATATACAAAGCCATAAAAGGAGTGAACGTTCGATAGTCTAAAAAAGGATGCAATATTTTTAAATAAATGCTGTAAAGCAAAAAGATTAAGCTAATAATCCAAAACAAGATCCCTATCCCTCTTTTGATTTCTGTTTTCATTTTTCTTATCCTTTCTACCGGTTTACTGAGTGTGCAGGTTGTGCACACTCAGTAATGAAAATTCTTTACTACTTCGTTTTCACGGTGCCAGATCCCGTTAAATAGTAATCTTTATCCGCTAAGTAACTTGAGTTTGACTCGACTCGAATGCGTATGTAGTAACTATCGCCACTTGTAAATCCGGACAATCCTTTGGTTTCGGTAGTAGCAGATTTAAAATTTGCAGTGTTTGAAAATCCCAGTAATTTGAAGATTTTCACGCTATAATCAACTACTTTAGGGTTTGAGACGGGGTTGTTCCAAGCGTCTGTAATTCGTGCAGAGGATTTGACATCTACTTGTGTGCTATTAATTACAAAAGCGGTTGGGGATTCAACCTGGGATTTAATAGAGAATTCAAAGCTCTTTGAGATTTCTCCTGCGGCCATTGTTGACATTCCGGTATCATCGATCCATCTGAAATACTCGCCGGTATCCGGGTTTGTCCAATCCTCTCCAACCTCAATAATTTGAACGGAATTGTTTTGTGAAGTAGCGCTCGCATTAGGATTTTCTTCTGATGCAAAAGAGAAAACGGTGCTGCACATGATTAACATTAAGCACAGTAACAATGAAGCTATTTTTGATTTTTTCCTTAACATGATAAATCTCTCCTTTTCCATTAAATAATAACTGGTAAATAAACTGAGTAAAATAAACTTTAATTTTTGACTATTGGTTCATTAGAATTTGCCCTCCCTCTTTTTGGTCAATAAGACCTTTCCATACTGGTAATTGAGCAGGTATCCAACAACGTTCCATTCTTATAGGTTTTGATCGTGCCTGTGAAACGGTATGTAAACCCTTTTGAAATACTTGCTGATTCTTTAAAATTGGCACTTCCATTTGAAGGGGCAACGCTTTGGTCCCATGAGTCGATGGTTTTCCAGCTTCCCGACTGGTATTGCTGCAGCTTTATGCTGAAACTAACCTTGTCTGCTTTCGCTGAAGTCGTTGACACAAGCACGGTACAGACGGCCTTTCCCGAGCTGATGGTCAAGTCGGACTCATAACTACTCATGCCTGTCCACATGGGAGAAACCCCACTTGCAATATAGGAGTCCCCCGATGCGGCCTCTGACGCGTAGGTCGCGCCCGGTGCAGATATGACAGCTAGGACCAAAATCGCTACGGCAACTATTTTTTTTCCCATTAAAAAACCTCCTTTCACTTATATAACAAAAAAAGGAGGTCCTTCATTACAGAAAAATCGGAAAAACTTTCATTTTATTTTCAAATATTTTACGCTTTCGGCAATTTTCAGCATCTCATCCAGGGTCAGAGTGCTACTATAAAGGCTGAATTGATGCTCATAATTGATCCAAACAATCAGACAGGTATCCTTATCCTCCCAGGCGTCGCCTTTGACACCGTTTATTTCCACCTCGCTTGCCTTGACATCTTCATTGTTTACTCCTGTCTTCGTTTCGCCTGCCGGAGAGACAGTGAGATTGAGAAAATGATCTTCGCCGTCACCAAAGGTAAGCTTTTTTATTGCCCCGCCGTCAAATGTTTCAATCAGAGCAAACCCCTTGGGAAGGCTTGTAGGATAAAACGAACCCTCCCAATCATCGGGAAAGAGAGCCCGCTCATCCTCCCTGATATAATCCGAATCTATTGGCACAAGTTCCAGATATTCCCCGTGATCGATTTTGAGAAACTCGAAAACTTTGTATCGGAACGCGTCCACGCTGACGGTCAGAACGGTACAGACCGTCACCAGGCATAACGCAATGACGGCGGCAATTTTTCCGGCGGCTTTCCATCTATTTTTCCATAACCTTTTACGATCAGATTTTTCTAAGCTTGCAATGATCTTTTTCTTTTTCTCCTGATATTCATCGGAAAGATGAAGTTCTCCCGCATTTTTGAGCAGCTCCTCATATTCTTCTGCGCCTTCTTCCAGGATCGAAATTGTTACGGTCTTCATAAAAGCGTCGGATCTTTCCCTGACGGCATCATCATATTTTTTCTTCAAATCATCCATGTCCGGCCGCCTCCTTTTGTTTTCTGTTTCGCTCAATTTCCGTCGCCAATTTTTTCTTTGCCCGGTGAAGTTTTACGCCTACAAGATTGCTGTCTATCTTTAAAATGGCTGCGATCTCTGTATTTTGAAATCCCGCATAATATTTTAGGATCATAATGTTTATCTCCATGGGATCAAGGAGATTGAGGTACTGCCTGGCTTCCATAAGCATTTCTGCATTTGCGAGGATCTTTTCTGTGTTTGAATTTGCATCCTCTATTCTATATAACAAATTTTCGTCGTCATTTATTACATCCTTTTGTTTTTTTATTTTATGATACAAGTTGATTGCTTTACTCTTGACCATCATCACCAGATAGCCTCTAGTCGCCGGAGAATCGGGGTCGCCTAATTTCTTCAATAATTTTTCATTTTCCAGAAGGGAAAGAAAACACTCCTGTACGACATCTTCAGCAAGCCCCTGATCCTGAAGGATATTCATTGCCAACCGTAACATGACGCGTTCGTGAAGCGCATACATTTTGCAATATTTTGATTCTGATTTATCATCCGTAAAGACGAAAAAAAACATAGTCATCCCCCCTGATAAAACTATACTGGAAATGTTGTATTGTGTAAAGGGGGCGCGGAAGCGGCCCTCGGCGCAAGAAATTTTTCTTCAGTCGAAAATTTTCCGCGGATACGTTATAATTGCGTTATAATAATACCGAAAGACAATCGAGGCTGACAAGACTGACAAAGCCATATAAAATCCGGAGGGTATGCTGTGAGAAAAAAGAATTATATCGTTCTGGTATCGCTTATCATTCTGCCCATTCTGATCATAACGCTTATCATATATTACAATATCAACAGCGCGCTCCATTCCCTGGACAAAAGCGCCGGTATCGTCGTGCCCAAAACGAATCCCAACTATCATTTTGCCATGATCTGTAAAAATATGGACGACCCTTTCTGGCTTTCCATCAAAAAAGGCGTCGAGAGAGCTTCCGAAGAGTTTAACGTCGCGGTGGAATTCAACTGGCCGGGAGGAACCGGTTCGTACGAACAGAGCAAATGTCTCGACATGGCCATCGTATCCGACGTGGACGGTATCGTCACCTATGTCTGGGACGAGGCGGAAACGGGGCAGCTTATCGACAAGGGAGTGGACAAGGACATCCCTGTCGTTACGATCAGAACCGATGCCAAGAACAGCAAGCGCGCCGCTTTCGTCGGGGTAAACACCTACAGCGCCGGGACGGAGATGGGGCGCATGCTCATCGCTGCAACGGGCGGAAGGGGCAACGCCGTCGTCCTGGTCAGCAACGACAAGGCAGGCGGCACGGTGGTTCAGACCCTCATGATTTCAGGAATCACCGACGCGCTGAAAGATACTCCCGGCCTGAAGCTGGAAACGGTGGAATACAATTACGACAATTTTCTGAGCCTGGAAGACACGATTCAGGACCTGATCCTCAATAAGCCGGGGCTTTCCGCTATCATCACCACCAATGAAAAAGACACGACTCTCGTTGCCCAGCGCCTTATCGACCTGAACAAGGTGAATTACGGGATCATCGGCTACGGCTCTACTCCGGAAATTCTGCGCTATATCGATAACGGCGTGATTTTCGGGACGGTATCGGCAGATCATGAACAGATGGGTTACGATGCGATCAAGGCTCTTGTTGATCTGAATGAAGAGGGGAGAACCTCCGCATATTTCACGGTGGATTCTCAGCTGATTACAAAGAACAATGTGTGGAGATACCTGGAGTCAAGCGGGAGGGCTGATGATGAATAAAATGCACCTGTGGCGCAGGAACAGCCTGAAAAGAAGGTTAATCCTATCCTTTCTGGTCATTATAATCATTATGAGTGCGCTGAACATTTACCCGTATTACAGCATTTCGGTGCTGATGAGCCGGATGAGCTCGACCTTTGAGCTGAATGTGGAGCTCAATCAACTGAACAATACGCTGGAGCAGTTGAACTACGCCTATGAGAGCTATCTGGAGACGAAGCACTCCAAAAGCCTGGATGACTATTACCGCTACTCCCACGACCTGTGGGAGCAGGCAAATGCCATTCAGATCGATCACTCAAGCATGGACAACGTCCTCGTCATGAACGACATCAGAAACATGATTTCCAATTATCTCAGCGAGATGGACGCGGCAGTTTCCGCGAGAAGAGCCAGGATGGTGGACCCCTATCTGAAGCATTATGAAGAGAGCGCCAAGATCCACCAGTATATCGCCGAATATATCCAGAAGCTCAACAATACGATGTTTTTCCAAAATACCGACCGGTATACCTCCGTCAGAAAGAGCATTCAGCTTGTACAGGCGCTGAACTTCGGCGTCATTTTCTCCATTCTTGCACTGACCCTCGTGCTGATTTTCTGGTTTACCTACCGGATTACGAAACCGATCTTTGAGCTCTCCAAGGCCGCCGATGAAATCACCCACGGAAATCTCAACGTGCCGAAGGTGCTGGTGACCTCCGACGATGAAATCGGCATTATGGCGGAAGCGTTCAACCGGATGACGGAAAGCATCCGGGAGCACATCAACGAAATCAACGAGAAGGCAGTCCTGGAACGGAGACTGCAGGAAAAGGAAATGGAAAACCTGATAATCCGGACGAACCTCCGGGAAGCGGAGCTCCACGCCCTGCAATCCCAGATTAACCCCCATTTCCTGTTCAACACGCTGAACGCAGGGGCCCAGCTTGCCATGATGGAGGGTGCGGACCGGGCCTGTACGTTTATTGAAAACGCGGCGGAGCTGTTTCGCTACAATATGAGAAATCTGGACAAGCCGGTCACCATCGGCGACGAGATACGAAATGTAGAAAATTATATGCACCTGCTCAACGAGCGGTTTGCAGACAAGATAGAGTTTGTCATGGAGAAGGATGAGAGCATTCTGGACCGCCGGATCCCGTGCATGATCCTTCAGCCCATCGTGGAAAACGCCTATATCCACGGGGTCAGCGACATGGAGACCCAGGGAAGGATCAGCCTCAGCGCCTACCGGCAGGGCGGGCATGCGATTATTTCCATCCGGGATAACGGAAAGGGAATGAGCGGGGAACGGATCAGGGAAATCCTCCAGGGAGGCGCGGTAGAGGCGGACGCCGCGGAGGGCCATGCGGGACATACGAACGGCATCGGCCTGAACAATGTAATCAGCCGGTTGAAGATCTTTTATTCCAGGGATCATATTCTTGAAATCAGCAGCGAGCCGGGAATCGGAACAGAGGTTGTGCTGCGCATCCCATTGTCAGAGACGGATTTTTAAGGAGACGGATTATGTTTAAAGTGATGATAGCCGACGATGAAAAGGTCGCCATCGACTCGCTGAAATTTATCATAGAAAAAAGCTTTCCGAACGCGGAGATCATCGCGACGGCAAGATCGGGGCGGGAAGCCATCGAAAAGGTGGAGGAAAACGCGCCGGATATTCTGTTCATGGATATCCGCATGCCCGGCATCAACGGCATCGAAGCGATCCGGGAAATCAGGAAACGCCATAAGCAGATCGTCATCATCGTCCTCACGGCCTTCGATCAGTTTGAATTTGCCAAGGAAGCGGTCAATCTGGGCGTAATGGAATACCTGCTGAAGCCGGTGAACCGGACGAAGGTGGCGGAGGTGGTGACCAAAGCCATGGAGCAGATCAGAGCGGAAAGGGAAAAGCGGCAGCTTGAGCTTGCTATGAAGGAAAAACTGGAATATGCGGGTCCCATCATGGAAAACGGCTTCGTCTATTCCCTGCTCCTGTTTGACGACAACAGCAAAGAGCTGTCTGATTACAAACAAATTTTTGATATTGAAGAGGATGGCGGCTATGTCATCACCGTGGAACTGGTAGACGAGCGCAGCGGAGGGGCCTCTGAAAACAAGATCGGGTACAGCATTCAAAGTCAGCAGTTCTATCCGTATTTTAAGGACACGGTAAAATCCCTCTGCAAATGTATCATCGGACCGGTCATGCTCAACCGGATCGTGGTCGTCGTGCCCTCCGATCCGAAG
>CAMJRV010000053.1 GCA_946408315.1 uncultured Bacillota bacterium
TGCCCTGGGCCATCAACATAATCTCTCCCGTAATGCCGCAGGTCAGGATCTTATCGGCCGTTCCCGAGGCCAGAACCTGCTCCATCATCCCGAAGGCGTCGGAAATCTTTGCGCCTCCCAGGACAAAGACGCAAGGCTTGGCAGGACTTTTCAGGACTTTGGAGAGGGATGCGACTTCCTCCATGAGCAGCCGCCCGCCCGCATAGGGCAATACCTGTTGGAACGCTACCATGGAGGGCGCATTTCTATGGGCCGCCGCAAAGGCATCGTTAATGTAAAAATCCATGAGCGGAGCCAGGTTTCGGACAATGTAGGTCTGCAGCATTTCTTTCGCCTTCAGCTTGACGGCGTTTTCAAAAGTGGAAACCTCCTCCGTCAGATATCTGACATTCCCGAGCAAAACTGCTTCGCCAGGTTTCAGAGCTTTGACAGCCTGCTGTGCCGCAGGTCCGGCCACATCGTCCACATATCCCACCTTACGTCCGAGATGTAAACTCAGCTTCTCAGCATGCTCTTCCATGGAGATCAGGTTTTCATAATCCAGCGTATCTCCCTGATGAGCGATGATCGCCAGCTTTGCTCCCTTGTTCAGCAGGGACTCGATGGTCGGAATGCTCTTTCTGATCCGGTTTTCATTTACAATTTTTTTGGTCTTCCGGTCGATGGGCGAGTTGATATCGACGCGAAGGAGAACGGTCTTTCCCTCACAGTCAAATTCATCCATATGGCGAATCTTTACCGTTTTCTCTACTTCCATGACGGCAGTCCCAGATATTGATTTGTCAATCCGACAGCTTCCGCACCGTTCTCCTGCATTTTTAGAGCTGCCCTTACTCCGTCGATGGTTTCCGGAATCGTAATAGATTCCTGCGGGATATGAATTCCGAACATGACATCGTCCCCCGATTTAACGATGGTATCTTCCCAGATGCAGATCTCGTAAAGATCCCCTCTCTCCCGGCCCAAGTCTCTGGCATATTTGAAGATGGATGCGTTCCCCAGGAATCCGTCTTCCAGTCGAACGATTCTGATCCTGTCATGAGCATAAAAGGCACTCTTGACCTCCTCTACGGTAATTCCCTTTTTGGGCGTCGCGACGACCGTAATGAAATGACCGTGAGTAATGGGCGTATGTACCAGAATTCCCGTGGCATCGACATGGGGCATGATGGTCATCAGATCCAGAGCCTGGTGGCTGGGGGCTTTGTCAACCTGCAACGCGTTCGTAAGACCCCTGTGATAATCCCCTGGGTCAGCAACTCTTCTGACGATGGTGATGGCTACCTTTTCAATGCCGCAGGCCTTATCCAGACAGTCCACCGCTCTGATGATTCCCGTCGTGTTGCAGGAAGTCAGCTTCAGATAGTCCTTGCCGATTCCCTTTTCGTAATTGGCATATCCATGGAAAAATACATCTGCGATGCTGTCGCTTTCCCCTCCCTGGAAGATGGCCTTTTTGTTATGTTTTTGATAGATTTCCTTGTTTTTCGCTCCGATCCCAGCTCCTGTCGCATCCAGTACGATATCCACCGACGGGAGGATTTCTTCCATCGTTCCAGAGACTTCAAAGCCCTTTTCCTCCAGGCTTTTTTTGCACGCCTCGTCAGGAGTAAACAGCTTATAGGGCATTCCTTTTTCCCTGAGGGCTCTGACGCTCAGCGTCGCCGCCGCGTCCACAACACCGACCAGCTCCATATCTCCCTGTTTGTGAACACCGTCTGCCAACCTCTGACCGATTACTCCATAACCTACTACCAATACTTTTTTCATCTTTCTCTCTCCTTTGCGTTGTTTGATATTTAACGAACTATCCCTATACACTGCATAAGGTCACACGGTGATGCGTGTGACCTTATGCTTAGAGCTTCATTATTAAGAAACTGACATTATTCGATGGTTATTTACCGTTTACAACTGTAGCGATGGCCCTATCCAGGATATCAAGGCCGGCGTAAAGCTGTTCGTCTGTGACTACCAGCGGCATCAGGAATCGGATGCAATTGTCTCTTACTCCTGCTCCCAGCACAACGAGACCGTTCTTCATACATTCTGCAATGATAGCCTTTGTCTCTTCTTTTGCCGGTTCCTTTGTGGCTCTGTCCTTTACAAGCTCTATGGCAAGCATTGCGCCTTTGCCTCTTACGTCGCCGATGAGGCTGTATTTTTCTTTCAGCTCATAAAATCTCTTGATCGCGATGCTGCCGATATGGTTCGCTTTTTCACAGAAGTTGTCTCTTTCCATGATTTCAAGGACCTTCAGCGCGGAAGCGGTAGCAAGGGCGTTGCCGCAGTATGTACCGCCCAATTCACCGGGATTTACGGATTCCATGATCTCCTTTTTCGCTGTCACGCAGGCAACGGGGATTCCGCCGGCGACGGACTTGGCGCTGACTATGATATCAGGTCTGACGCTCCAGTGTTCGCAAGCGAACATCTTTCCGGTTCTCGCATATCCCGACTGGATCTCGTCGGCAATCAGGAGAATTCCGTATTTGTCGCAGATACGTCTCATTTCCTTCAAGAAAGCGTCTGGAGGCACGACAAAACCGCCTTCGCCAAGTATCGGCTCCAAAACGATTGCGGCAACCTGATCCGGAGCGACGTATTCCAGGAAAAAGCTATCTTCAAACATCTTGGCGCAATGCATTCCACAGCTTTCCTTTTCCAGTCCATAGGGACATCTGTAGCAGTAAGGGAACGGGAATCTGTTCACGCCTGACGGGAGGGGGCCGAATCCGGTTTTATACGGACGGCATTTGCTTGTCATCGCCATTGTCATATAGGATCTTCCGTGGAAGGCGCCTGCAAAACAAATGATCTCGCTTCTGCCGGTGAATCTTCTCGCAAGCTTCACGGCATTTTCATCCGCTTCGGCTCCGGTGTTGACCAGTATGGATTTCTTTTCGCCTTCAATAGGGATGATTTCATTTAACTTTTCAGCAAGTCTTGGATACTGCTCATAGTTGAAGACGTTGATGTTGGGCGCGAAGTACTTATCGCACTGAGCCTTAACCGCTTCCACCACTTCCGGGTGGGAATGGCCGATATTCAGCACGCCGATACCCGCGACGAAATCAAGGAATCTGTTTCCGTCCACGTCCTGGACCATGGCGCCTTCCGCCTTGTCGACAAAAACAGGAGCCAGCATTCCTACCGCATCCGTGACGTTATCCTTCCTCACTTTCAGCAGTTCCGCCGACTTCGGACCCGGTATGGTATCCGTAACCATTTTAGGCAAGCTTGTTCTGAGTGACATTTTTTCTTCCTCCTTAAATTTTAATGATTTACCGCTGCTGTTACTTGTAAGTCTCCCGATATATCTCAACAATCAGATCCCTTGTCAGAGGCACATAGGAATTTACAACCAGCCGCTGCTGATTCTTCAGCACGGAATCGGCAAATATTTCGATGTCCTCTTCCTTGAAACCGTACTCCCATAAGGGCTTCAGGTGGAGTATTTTCTCCTCAAGCGCCGCGAGGTTTGCAATGGCGTCATTTTCGCTGCCACCCAGGATCCGTGCGATGGTCTTCTTGAAATCCGCGATCTTGCCGTCCGGCTTGATGGAGTCATATTTTTCAAGTACCTTGCCGAACAGGGCGTAATTGGATTCGCCGTGAGGCACATGGTAAGTTCCGCCGAGAGGGAAGGACATGGCGTGAACGGTGGCGCAGCCTGCCTGCAGGAAAGCCAGCCCCGCATAGCATGCAGCGGTCAGGAATTCATCCAAATATTCAAATCTGGCATCCGGCCCCTTTTCTCCGATTCTTCGGAAACCCTCCAGAATCAGCTCCATGGCCTTGACACCGAACAGTTCCGACGTCATGGTAGCTCTCGCAGGCGACAGGTAGGATTCGACCGCATGGATCAGCGCATCGATTGCGGAAGATGCGAAAGGCCCATAAGGAAGCGTACTTAGAAATTCGGGAATCAGACAAACAGTTCCAGGAATCAGCAGGTCGGATACAAGTCCCAGCTTGGTAGTCTTTCCGTTTTCATCTCTCACGATGGCGACAGAGATATTGGTCACTTCCGAGCCCGTTCCACAGGTTGTCGGCAGTGCGATCAGATCCTTTTCCGGGACTACGTCGACTTTCTTGAAATACAGATCGTGTACGCTTCCGGTTCTTTTCAGGGAAAGCAGCTTCCCGATATCCAGGATGGCTCCGCCGCCGATAGCAATTACTCTGTCATAAGTTTCAGGATCGATAGCCGCAAAGATATCCGTGATCATTTCCTCCGAAGGCTCGCCGACTCCGAACTTTTCCTGGAAGACAAACTTGCACTGTAAGCTGCAGTCCTTCATAAACGGTATGTAAATATATTCGTTTGTAAATACCAGGTCTCTTTGCCCTAATTGAAATTCTCCAGCAAATTCTTGAAAGGTTTTGAATTTGTGCAGTTGGGGCTTGATTAAAATTTCTCTCATCGTCTTTACTCCTTATCCCACTGGGTGATAATTTCCGGGATGATCTTGAATAGATCTCCTACAAGTCCATAATCGGCGACTTCAAAGATCGGAGCCTCCGGATTCTTATTGATCGCCACGATGATATCCGAGGTCTGCATTCCCGCCAAATGCTGAATGGCTCCTGAAATGCCGCAGGCGAAATAGATCTTCGGCTTGACGGTAGTTCCCGTCTGTCCTACCTGATGGCAGTGATCGATCCAGCCCGAGTCTACAGCCGCACGGGATGCTCCCACTACGCCGCCTACAGCGCTGGCAAGTTTTTTGATCAATTCAAAGCCGGAGGCATCTCCCAGCCCTCTGCCTCCGGAGCAGACGATCTGCGCCTCCGTAAGGGAAACCATCTGTTTGGCGGCTTTTACGACTTCAACCACTTCCACGAAAAAATCGTCCTGCTTCAAATCCGGCTTGAGATCGACCCGCGCTCCTTTTCTGCCTTGCATCTTTTCCAATTTGTCCATGACTCCCGGTCTGACGGTTGACATCTGCGGCCTGTGAGTCGGGCAGACGATGGTCGCCATCAGATTGCCTCCGAATGCGGGTCTTGTCTGCTTCAGGTTCTTGTTGCCGTCGTTTCGGTCCATATCCTTGGTATTCATCGTGGTGTACTGGTCAAGATAATCGATATAATTCCCGGTATTCACGTCAAGCCTTGTACAGTCTGCCGTAAGTCCGGTATCCAGCCTGGCTGCGATCCTCGGGGCTAGATCCCTGCCGATGTGGGTCGCGCCGAAAAGCACGATTTCCGGCTTGTATTCCTTAATCGAATCGGTGATTACCTTTGCGTAGCCATCTGTCGTATATCGTTCCAGCAACGGATCACTGGCCACGTAGACCAGATCGGCGCCGTATGCATACAGCTCATCAATGAGATGGTCCACATTTCCTCCCACCAAAACGGCACATACCTTTGTGTCACTGCCGATTTCCCTGGATATCCTGTGGCCTTCTCCCAGCAGTTCCAGCGCAACGTTCATCAGCTTTCCTTCTCTCTGCTCGGTAAATACCCATACGTCTTTATATGCGGAAAGGTCCACCGGGCCTTTCTTGGTTTCTTCCGTTTTGATGATCGCATCGAATTTACAAGCCGGGATGCACTGGTTGCAAACGGTGCATTTCTCATTGATCACTGCCAGCCTGTCTATCATCTCGATCGCATTGAAGGGACATGCCTTGACACAGAGCGTGCAGCCCTTGCATTTTTCTTTGATTACCTGTATTGCCATCTTACGTCCCCCCTAAATAATATGTTTCTTTTTAAGATCCGAAATAAAGCCGTCTGCGATTTCCTTTGCCGTATCGCCTTCCACGATCACGCCTTTACCCTTTTTGGCAGGCGTAAAGGATTTATATACGTTTGTCGGAGAGGCATCCAGTCCCACTTTTGCCAGGTCCACGCCGATATCAGCAGCATTCCATACCTTGATGTCGAACTTGGCCGCCTTGTAGATCCCTCTCACCGACATATACCTCGGACAATTCAGCTCCTTGATGGCCGTCAGTACGCAGGGCGTCTTCAGCTTCAGCACTTCATAGCCGTTTTCCAGCGCTCTCTTTACGGTAATCATGCCTTCGTCCATGGCAAATTCCCTGACATAGGTCACCTGGGGAAGTTTAAGCTTTTCCGCAAGCTGGGGCCCTACCTGAGCGGTATCTCCATCAATAGCCTGCCGTCCTGTAAAGATGATGTCGTACTCCCCCAGTTTTCTGATTCCCGCAGCCAGGGCGTTTGACGTGGCCCAGGTATCGGAGCCCCCCAGAGCTCTGTCGGAAAGCAATACCGCATCATCCGCCCCCATGGCGATACATTCTTGCAGCATTTCCTTTGCCTGAGGCGGCCCCATGGTAATGACCGTAATGTGGGTATCCGGGTTCTCATCTTTGATTTTCAGCGCCTCTTCCAGCGCATTGGCGTCATCGTGATTCAGGATGCTCGGCACTCCTTCTCGGATGAGGGTTCCCTTGACAGGATCAATTTTTACTTCATTCGTATCTGGTACCTGTTTGACGCATACGATTATTTTCATTTCCGTGTCTCCGCCTTTCTATTTGAATATGTCGCCCGAAATAACCATCTTCATGACTTCCGAGGTGCCCTCGTAGATTTCTGTGATCTTGGCGTCTCTCATCATGCGTTCCACCGGATAATCCTTGATATATCCATATCCGCCGTGAAACTGAACGGCTTTGGTGGTTACATACATGGCAGTTTCGGAACAGGCCAGCTTCGCCTGGGCGGCCTCCACCGTGCTCGGAAGTCCCTTTTGCCTTCTGTTGCATGCATAATACAGAAGGAGCCTGGAGCTGTCGATCCTCGTCTTCATGTCGGCCATTTCAAAGGCCAGAGCCTGGAACTTATCCAGTGTTTTTCCGAACTGTTTTCTCTGTTTCATATACGCAACGGTTTGATCAAAGGCGCCCTGGGCGATTCCCAGCGCCTGGGCCGCAATTCCCAGCCTTCCCACATCCAGGGATGTCATAGCGACCTTGAAGCCTTTTCCGAGTTCCCCCAGAAGGTTTTCCTTCGGTACGATGCAGTCTTCAAAGACGAGCTCCGCTGCGATGGAGCCTCTGATGCCCATTTTATTTTCCTTTTTGCCCCTTGAGAATCCCGGCATGCCCTTTTCAACGATAAAGGCGCTGATTCCTTTGGTTCCTTTTGATTTATCCGTCATCGCCATGATTACATAGACTTCGGCGATACCGCCTCCGGATATGAATATCTTTGACCCGTTGATCAGCCAGTGATCGCCTTTATCTTCCGCCTTAGTCTGTTGCATGGCCGCGTCTGTTCCCGCATTGGGCTCCGTAAGTCCGAACGCTCCAAGCTTTTTACCGGATAAAAGGTCCGGCAGATATTTCCGCTTCTGCTCCTCTGTGCCGTATGTAAAAATCGGCCAGCAACATAGCGCGTTATGAGTCTGCACGATTACGCCATGGGACGCGCACACCTTGGACAGCTCTTCCACAGCCATGATATATGCGATGTAATCCGCCCCCGCACCGCCGTATTCCTCAGGAAACGGCATGCCCATGACTCCCAATTCACCGAGCTTTGCTACGGTTTCTTTGGGAAATTCCGCTTCTGCGTCGAGATATTCCGCGATGGGAGCGACCTCTGCCGCAGCGAATTCCTTGATCATTTTTTTAATCATCTGCTGTTCTCTGGTCAAATTAAAATCCATCTCTTCCTCCTGATCTATGTATTTAGCATTTCTTCACACCGGTTGACATGAAAGTATGTTTAATTGCCCGTAAATTCCACCGGCCTTTTATTCAGGAAAGCCAGCATCCCCTTTTTCTGATCCTCTGTGGCAAAGCACATGGCGAACAACTCGTTTTCCGTTGCAATCCCGTTATCCATATCAACATCCATGCCCCGATCGATGCAAGCCTTGGCATACTTTATTGCAACAGGCGCGTTCTTGATGATTTTATTCGCCAATTCATCTGTCGCACCCATCAGCTCACTCGGCTCCACCACCTTGTTCGCAAGGCCGATCTCAGCCGCTTCCTGTCCGCTGATTAGCTCGCCTGTAAAAATCAGTTCCTTTGCTCTGGCGATCCCGATTCGCCTCGGAAGTCTCTGCGTCCCGGAAAAACCGGGCATGATCCCAAGTCCTACCTCAGGCTGGCCGAACTTTGCCTTTGTGCTGGCGATGATCAGGTCGCAGGCCAGAGCCAATTCGCAGCCACCACCCAGCGCGAAGCCGTTCACAGCCGCGATTGTGGGAACCTCCAGCTTTTCCAGCTTCCGAAAAATGGCGGAACCCCTTCTGCCCCAGGCTCTTCCTCCCTCTACATCAAAGGTGCTCTGAACTGCGATATCCGCCCCCGCCACAAAGGCTCTTCCCTCTCCTGTTATGATCAGAGCCCTGATCTCCTCATCCTTTATCACTTCATCCAGAGCCGCATCCAACTCATCCAGAACCTGCCGGTTCAAAGCGTTGAGCACCTCCGGCCTGTTGATCGTTATGACCGCTTTCTGATTTTCTTTCTTCAGGATAATATGATCTGCCATGCCATGTACCTCCCCATTAGCTCCTGTTTAACAAAACATAAATATATAAAAGCAAATAACGTGCCAATCCCTTGCAGCAAAACAAAAGAACCCGAAACAGGTTGAAAACACTCAGTCTCGGGTTCCTTTCACGAATCATTTATTCTTTTTTTACGGTCAGCTGGCCAGATTCTTCCGGACCGCCAATCAACTTTGACTAGCTTTAAGATGCGATCTTGTGAAATAACGGGTTTGCAAGCCTTTAGTCAGCTTTAGCTATCTAGTCAAAATCAACTAACGTTGAAATTTATTCATAACGATAAGAGATGTAATCCGGTATATATTTTCTGAGTCTTCTTGCCGCGGTGGTCTGGCTGATTCCCAGGGCATTCCCCACGGCGACGCTTGTCTTATAGGTTTTGAATGCATTCACAAAGATGGTCTTTTCGTATTCCTCCATCATTTCCTCCAAGGAGCCGTCCGTTTCCGCCGGTTTCCTGTTTCTGCTGAAATCCATATCCTCAGGAAGGTCTTCCGCACCGATCACATTTTGCTTAGCCATGATCACAAGGCGTTCCACAAGATTTTCCACCTGACGGATATTCCCCGGCCAGCTTTGTTTTTCCAGCACATCGAATACTTTCGGCGAAAGGGAAATCCTCTTGCCGTACTTCTTGTTGAACTGTTCCAGAAAGCTCAGAACCAGCGCTCCGATATCTTCCGGCCGCTCCCTCAGCGGCTGGATCTGAATGGGGATCACATTCAGACGGTAATACAGGTCTTCCCGAAAAAGACCGCCTTTGATTTTCTTTTTCAAATCTCTGTTGGTAGCCGCGATGAGCCGAAAATCTACGTCGATCTTCTCCAGTCCTCCGATCCTTGTGATGACCTTCTCCTGGATGACCTGAAGCAGCTTGATCTGCATATTCAGAGGCAACTCTCCGATTTCATCCAGAAACAACGTGCCCCCTTTGGCAAGCTCGATTTTCCCGATCTTTCCCTTCGTGCTGGCTCCGGTAAACGAGCCCCTCTCATAGCCAAATAATTCCGACTCGATCAGATTCTCGGGGATGGTGCCGCAGTTGATTTCGATAAACGGTCCTTCGACCCGGCCGCTTTTCTGATGTATGATTTTAGCGACCATGCTCTTCCCCACGCCGGTTTCACCAGTAATCAGCACGTTGGCGCTGGTATCCGCGATCTGCGATATCAGCTCACTGATATTTGTCATATGCCGGCTCTTGGTCACCAGTTCTTTATTGTTGATGTCCTTCATGTGAAGTTGATTGATCTCCGCGTTGTATTCGCTCATCAGCTCGGTAAGCCTGATATATTTCTCATGAAGCGTGGTCATATTGGCGATGTCGATGGAGTTGAAGCTGATGACATATTGGATGCTGCCGGGATCGTCAAAGATCGGCACGCCGGTGGTCAGGATGCTTTCACCCAGCTTGTTTTTCTGCAGAATGGTAGCTTTGCGCCTTTTTTCCAGCACCACCGCTGTGACGGAAGGCTTGAATATGCCTTGATCTTCCAGACTGAATATCGATTTGCCGATCATATCTTCCTTAGATACGCCGTAATGTGTCTCATAAGAATCGCTTATTCTTATCACGATACCTTTGCCGTCTGTTAATGTGACATCGTTTTCATTGTCCATGACCTTGAATAAAATGTCCATCTTCTCTTTCTCGTATATTTCGCAGCGGTCGCATAATTTTTTATCGCATTCCATTCCTTTGGCAGCTCCTTTCTCTTTGAAAATTCTCCATCCCCGTCGCTGCACACACGGTGGGAAGATTCGTCACTCTTTCCATCAGATTTCGTCGTCTGTTCCGGCCTCCGCCGCTTCCACGATACTTC
>CAMJRV010000054.1 GCA_946408315.1 uncultured Bacillota bacterium
CATTTCCTGGAAGCCAACGACGGAGCCGGAAATACATTCAAGGCTACAGCAAAGCCGGTGCTGATCGGTACCGCGGTAGTCGGCGCCACCACCATGATTTTCTCGCTGATCCTCGTGATCGAAAAGGTCCTCGGCGTACAGCCAGAAATGATCTTGAACATGCTCAATCCGTACACGATCTTAGGCTTTATCTGCGGAGGCGCAGTCATCTTCTGGTTCACGGGAGCTTCCATGCAGGCCGTATCTGCGGGAGCATATAAGGCTGTAGAATATATCAAGAAAAATATCCAGCTTGACGAAAGCGCAGACCTGAAGGCTTCCACCGAGAAGTCAAAGGAAGTTGTCAAGATCTGTACCCAATATGCGCAAAGAGGGATGATGAATATCTTTATCGTAATCTTCACCTTCACCCTGGCGTTTGCGTTCTTCTCCGCTCCGGCGAAGAGCCCGAATCCGGTGGCCTTCTTCGTATCATACCTGATCTCGATCGCCGTATTCGGACTGTTCCAGGCGATCTTTATGGCAAATGCCGGCGGAAGCTGGGATAACGCCAAGAAGGTGGTTGAAGTCGACCTGAAGATGAAGGGAACCGAGCTTCACGATGCTACGATCGTCGGAGATACGGTAGGAGATCCGTTCAAGGATACTTCCTCTGTAGCGCTGAACCCGATCATCAAGTTTACGACGCTGTTCGGGCTGCTGGCAATGGAAATCGCCATTACCGACGCTTTCAAAAATATAGCGCCTTACGTCGGCGCGGTATTGTTCGTGATCGGTCTGGTATTTGTATATCGTTCCTTCTACTCCATGAGAATTAAGACGACGGTCGAAAACGACAAATAAAGGCTGAAAAGCTGAAAATAGAAAGAGCATTATGCGGTTTGCATAATGCTCTTTTTTTAGATTTTTACTTTCTGTTGGCCGCATACTTTCCGATCTTTTTGTCCTCGATGGAAATATGTCTCAGCAGCCAGTCCACGACCATCTGGTTTGCATTCAGAACAACCAGAATATTTCCGCCGGACTCCTGATAGTCCTTCTTCAGGCTTGCAAGTGAAGCGATGAAGTCGGCATGCATTTTTTTATGTTCGTTTAAGGCCGGATAACCGATGGATTGCATATAGCCTTCTTCACTGTGGAAGTGCTGCTTTGTGTAATCGTCCAGGAAGTTCAGCATTTCGGAAATAAATTCCTTAGACCTGTTGTTTCTGCCCGCTTCAAAAAGCTGGTCGGCCTTTTCAAAGAGCGTTTTGTGTTGCTGGTCGATGCTGCTCACGCCGACGGCCAGATTCGGTGTCCATTCTATTGCCATGACGATAACCTTTTATGCCTCGGCTTTCCACAATCCATGCAGATTGCAGTATTCATATGCCGCTTTCAGGGTTTCGCCGTCACTCAGCGCGAAGACTGCCTTCGGTTCAGCGCCAACTTCCAGGTATTTGAACTGTCCGCCCAAATTTGTGTGAAGATAGATCCAGGAAATGTGATGTTCCTCCAGCATCGGATGAGCAACGCTTCCAACTGTTACCGTTACCTTGCCGCCTGCCGATTCGATGACCGGTACATGCTTTTCCGTAGCTCCGTCGGAGGTGTTTGCAGTCAGTTCTTTCATTTCTTCGCCGCAGCAGACAACCGCAACTCCGGAATCCTCCAGCTTAGTGATGATGTTTCCGCAATGCTTGCAGATAAAAAATCTAGGGTCTTTACTCATGTTTAATATCTCCTTTCTCATACCAAAGTCTTAGTAAACTACAAAAATTATACCACATTCCGCCGGAGTTGAAACTTAAATAAAGAAGAAAGGTTAAAATATCGGGGATGGAAATGCTCTCTGCTCCGATCTGAACCTTGAAAGGGGGTATCGGCTGTGTTATGATGTATTTGTAGGTAAGTAGGTTGGTAAGCGGCATATACATAAAATCACGCAGCTTGATCTTGATAAAGGTTCGATACTTCTGCTTGCCGGAAGTGTCGTTTTTTATTTAGAAATATTCCGGGAGGTATGGAGGAACATGTTTGACGGCAAAATATGGAGCAGGGAAGAGACTCTGGACAGAGACGAATTTGAGCGGATTCAGCTTGAACGGCTGAAGGAAACGGTAGAGAGGGTTTATCAGTGCGTACCCCATTATAAAAAAAAGCTGACAGAAGCGGGGATCGAGCCGGGAGATATCCGATCGTTGTCCGACCTGTCCCGCATTCCGTTTACGGTAAAGGATGATTTTCGGGAGAATTACCCCTTTGGGCTCTTTTCGGTGCCGCAGAAGGAGGTCGTAAGACTTCACGCATCCTCCGGAACGACCGGAAAACCGACGGTGGTCGGATATACGAAAAAGGACATGGATACCTGGAGTGAGCTGATCGCGAGATTGGTCACCATGGCCGGCGTAACCGACGAGGATACGGCGCAAATCTCTTTTGGATACGGACTGTTCACAGGCGCCTTCGGCCTCCATCAGGGGCTGGAGCGGGTCGGCGCATCGGTCATTCCCATGTCGAGCGGAAATACAGAGAAACAGATCATGATCATGAAGGACTTCGGAACAACGGCGCTGATCAGCACCCCTTCCTATGCGCTGCACATGGCCGAAGTCGCAGGCGAGATGGGAATCGATCCGAAAAAGGAGCTGAAGCTGAAATGGGGCCTGTTCGGAGGCGAAGGCTCTACGGAGGGAATGCGAAAAGAGATCAATGAGCGGTGGGGCCTCTTTGCAACTGAAAATTACGGCATGAGCGAGCTGATCGGCCCGGGTGTGTCGGGCGAATGTCTGGCGATGAAAGGGATGCATATCAGTGAAGATCATTTTCTGCCCGAGATCATCGACCCCAACACCGGAGAGGTGCTGGGCGAAGGGGAAGTGGGAGAGCTTGTCATCACGACGATTACGAAAGAAGCGCTGCCGATCTTAAGATATAGAACCAAGGATATCACTTCGCTCCATTACGAAAGATGTGAATGCGGAAGAACGACGGTCAGAATGTCCAAAATACAGGGACGTTCAGACGACATGCTGATTTTGGGCGGCGTCAACGTGTTCCCGTCGCAGATCGAGGATGTGCTGCTGCGGATCAACGGAATCGGACCTCATTATCAGATCAAAGTATTCAAAAAAGGTTACCTGGATAAAATCGAGGTTGATGTTGAGCTGGTTGATGCAGATCTTCTGGACTCCTTCGCACTTCTGGAAAATTTGAACGGTAAGATCAGACATCAATTGAGAACGGTGCTCGGCATCGAAGCCAAGGTCAACCTTGTAGAACCGAGAAGTCTTGCTAGATTTGAAGGAAAAGCAAAAAGAGTAATCGATATGAGGGAGGGAAAATAGATGCTGATTAAACAGTTGTCAATCTTTATACCAAACAAGAAGGGGAGCCTGTCCCAGCTGACGGATATCCTTACAGCGCACAATATCGATATCCGGGCCATCGCCGTATTCGACACGGCCGAATTCGGCATCCTGAGAATTGTCGTGGACGATCCGGACCGCGCCGTTGAAATCCTCAATAAAGAGGGTGTCGTGGCTAAGGTCAGCAAGGTCATCGCCGTAGAGCCGGAGGATAAGCCCGGCAGCCTGAACCAGATCTTCGACATCCTGAAAAACGTGGATATCAATATCGAATACATCTATTCCTTTATCATGAGAAAGAAGGAAATGCCGTACATCGTCCTGAAGGTGGACCAACAGGAAAAGGCGGTCGAAGAACTGACCGCCAATGGAATCAACGTGATCAACAAAGAAGAGATTTACGCAAAATAAACGATACGGGGGGATTCCCCCCATATCGATCAAATGTGAAATCGTAGCTTTAACACCCCGTCCTCGCTGCTGACATAGTCGATGTTCAGCTCGGGCGGGATTTTTTCTGCGAATTCCAGAGCGTCCAGATCGATGAAGATACTATCTTTCTCGACCTGAATGAAATCTGCCTTCATCATTTCCGCCGCCACCTGGAGGAAGCTCCCCTTCAGCCCGGCAGCCTTGAGCGCCATGTTCTGCACGAAGTTGCCTTCCGATCTTACATCCTCCCTGTAAGAAAAGCGGAGTTTGTGTGTACTGCCCTGGAAATCAAACTCTGTGACCGTGAGCATGTATTTTGCTTTCAGCCGGCCAAGCTGTTTTGCATCGATGTCCAGGTCCACAAAGATCGCGTCCTGATTGAACAGGAGCTCATAATCATTCAGATAGGGTCCGGCCTTATCCATGATGAGCATTTTGATATCGCGATTGATTATCTTTTCAGGGATCGCAAGGATACCCCTTTCCACGTCCTCCGGTCTGAAATTCTCCAGCAGAGAAACGGCTGTATCCTTATTTCTGAGCAGGAAGCCCAGCAAGTTTTTCAAGCCTGCATCCGTCATAAAAATCACCTCATAATTTAATGGTATAGGGATATTATACCACAGAATATATTTCCTTAATCCAAAGGGCTGCTGATCTTGAAAAAATGGACCAAGTCCATTGCATTTTTGGATCGCTGGTGCTACAATGTATAATTGTCCAAATTAATCAAAGAGAAAGGTTGTGGGAATGTAAAATTGGAAAAATTACAATTATATGGCTTCAATAATTTGACCAAAACATTGAGCTTTAACATGTATGACATTTGCTACACCAAGACGGTGGAGGACCGGAAAGCGTATATCGAATATATCGACGAGCAGTACAATGCCGCCAAGCTGACCGAGATCCTTAGGAATGTCACCGAAATTATCGGTGCGAAAATTTTGAATATCGCAGTCCAGGATTATGATCCGCAGGGTTCCAGTGTGACGATTCTGATTTGCGAGGGAAGCTGTCCCCCGGAATCCGAAGTTTTGGTGGACAACCCCTCTGTTGTTGCTCATTTAGATAAAAGTCATATAACGGTGCACACGTATCCTGAATATCATCCCGACGGGGGCGTCTGTACGTTCCGCGCGGATATCGACGTGTCCACCTGCGGAGAAATTTCACCTCTGATGGCATTGAATTATCTGATTGAAAGCTTTGCTGCCGACATGATGACGCTGGATTACCGCGTGAGAGGCTTTACGAGAGATATCACCGGAAAAAAGATGTTCATCGATCATAAGCTGAGTTCGATCCAGAATTATATCCAACAGGATATCATCGACCAGTATTACATGATCGATGTTAACGTATTCCAGGAGAATATCTTCCATACCAAGTGCAAGCTGAAGAGCTTTGATCTGGATAATTACTTTTTTAATTTTTCTGTGGATGATATTTCCACGGATGAGATCAATTTGATCACATCAAAACTAAGAAAAGAAATGGATGAAGTTTTTTACGGCAGGAATATGCCGGATAAGATTTAGGAGGTGCGATTATGCTGTTAAAGAATAGTGATTTATGGTTTTCAGAATATTATATGGACGACGATGTGAAGTTGTCCCTCAAGATCGGAGAGGTGCTCCACGTGGAGCAGACACCGTTTCAGAAGTTGGAGGTCTTCCGCAATGATACCTTCGGCGTCTTTATGGTCCTCGACGGATATACCCAGGTAACGGAAAAGGATGAGTTTGTTTACCACGACATGATCTGCCATCCTGCCATGTGCGTCAATCCCGATATCAAGAACGTCCTGATCATCGGAGCCGGCGACGGCGGTACGGCAAGAGAAGTCGCAAGATATAAGTCCATTGAGAAGATCGATATGGTTGAAATCGACGAATCTGTCGTTCGGGCGTGCCAGAAGTTCATGCCGTCCACTTCTTCCGTCTTCACCAGCGAACCGAGACTCAACCTGATGTTTGCCGACGGACTGAAGTTCGTAAAGGAAGCTCCGGCTGGCTCTTACGACCTGATTCTGGTGGATTCCACCGACCCGGCAGGACCGGGGGAAGGGCTGTTCACCGTGGGATTCTATCAGGATTGCTACAGAGTGCTCAGCGACAAGGGCATCCTGATCAACCAGCATGAAGGCGCTTTCTACGATGGCGACATCGAAGAGATGAAAAAAGCCCATGCAAAGATCAAGAAGACGTTCCCCATCGCGAAGGTTTTCGGTTTCAATACCCCGACCTATGCTTCCGGCTATTGGTATTTCGGATTTGCCTCAAAGATCTTCGATCCGATTGCCGACATGAAGCCTGAAATCTGGAGCAAGTTAGGTTTGAAGACGAGATATTATAATGTGGATCTCCACAAGGGAGCTTTCGCTCTGCCGAATTACGTACAGGACATTCTGGCGTCGGTAGAGGTGTAAAAATCCGACCGAGATATCGGACTGAAATTTTATAGAAACGAATAGAAGGCAAGCCTTTCATATGAGGCTTGCCTTTTTGTTTCCGTATGCGAGAACGATAGAAATATCTTACCCGGAAAAGCTGACAGAAATTCAGCCCGTTCTATTGACATTATGAAGATTGAGATATTATAATATAATTTAGTAGATAACTAATTTACTAAACCACTAAAGAAAGAAGTGAAATCGTGAAAGTAACAGTATTTAACGGCAGCCCCCGTGCAGAGCAGAGCAACACAAATATTATAGCGCAAGCATTTCTGGAAGGAGCAAAATCTGCAGGCGCCGAAGTTGAAAATGTATTTTTGATTCATCAGGATATCCATCATTGTACAGGATGCTTTTCTTGTTGGTTCAAAACGCCGGGTAAATGTATTTTCAAAGATGACATGGAAGCGCTGATGGAAAAATATCTGGCGTCGGATGTGATCTGTTTTGCCTCGCCTGTCTACACGTGGAATATGACCGCAGCTTTAAAGAATTTTGTAGACCGGCTAGTTTCGCTGAGAAATCCGGTTGCGGTGCAATCAAATGGCAGATATGACATGGAAACGAGAATTGTGAAGTTCCCCGATTCCGTGGTTATTTCAAACTGTGGATTCCCCGGTGACCATAACTTTGAAACGATAAAAGAAGTTTTCAAATCTTGTAACCCCGTACTGGAGATATACCGAAATACCGGGCATATCCTTAAGAGCGATCAAGAAGAAATAAAAGGAAAGGTAACAGAATATCTGGATTGTGTGAAACGGTCCGGGTTTGAGCTTGTGAAGAATGGAAAGGTATCTGAAAATACAAAGCGTGACCTCCAGATGAACCTGGTAAGCACAGGTGATTATATAAAAATGATGAAGGTTTGATTCAAGAAAATGTTCGAAAAATTAATATGAAAACAGAGAGACAAGCATTTATAAGGGCTTGTCTCTCCTTTCGTTCAGCTCAGTTTCAGCGAAAGCGGTTGCTTATTAGAGGGAAACTTCGATTTGCTTCATACCGTCAGCTGCCAATCTGTCTGTTTCCTCGAAACTTATAATCTGGAAAAAGCATAGCCTTGCAGTGATAAAAACATGCCCCATGAATTGGAAATATGTTATAATCCTCATAGAGAACGTCGGCTGTCTATGGCTGAAAACGATCAAAGGAGGATCGCGTGGATGGTGAAAAGACTCGGTTTTTTTATTGTTGTGATCTTGTTGATATTCGGCGTCACCGCCGATGGGAAAGGCACCGCCGATACGGGAAGCGAGGCCGGTACGAAAAGCGCGTATGCGACCTATGGCCGCGTCTATCCTTCCTATGATGGGATCAGAAGGATCATGAACACCTCGGATATTTCGGAAGACTCCCAATTCGGCTATATCGACGAAGAAGGCGGCCTGATTGCAGAATGCAAGTATGACCAGGCGACGGATTTTGTGAACGGGATCGGCGTATTAAAGGAAGGGAAAGTCATTACGGCAATCGATACAAAGGGAAAGGCGATCCTGACGTTCGACTCCGATTTCAGCGATGTGAAATATTATGACGGGGAGAAAGGAATCGTCAGAAAAGACGGATTGGATTATCTGATCGATAAAGACGGCAGCCTTGTTTCTCCGGAAGGTTACGATATCCTTTTCTATGACCCCTACACCTTGAGGAACAGCATATTGGCCACGAAAGGCGATTTATACGGCTTTATCGATTGGAGCGGCAACGTTTTAACCCCGGTGGAGTATCGAGAAATATACGGAAGCCAGGATTCCTTCGGGATCATGGAAGCCGTTAATCAAAAGGGCAAGCATGGGTTTATCACGCGCAACGGCAAAGTCCTTGTTCCGGCCATATACGACGATGCCGGTGATTTTAAAGAAGGGGCAGGCATTTTATATAAGGGCGGAAAAGCCGCGTTTGTAAACGCGAGCGGAAAGCGGTTCACCAGTTTTGTTTACAATAATGCCGGGAACTTCAGCGAAGGGCTGGCAAATGTCATGAAAGGGAAGAAATGGGGATATATCGACAAGACCGGGAAGGAAGTGATCCGGGCTGTTTACGATCATCCCGCAGATTTCCAGGACGGCTATGCAAATATCCAGAATGCTGACGAAAGCTTTATTGAAGTGGAGAATCCCCTCAAGAAGAGCCGGAAGATCAATGTCTATCTCGATGACAGATGGCTTTACCTCGACCGGGAACCGGTTCTGGAAAACGGGACGGTTCTGGCTTCGATGAGGGAGACTGCCGAGCCCCTGGGATATTTCGTGACGTGGAATTCCGCAACGGAAACTGCTTCGCTGCAGAACGATGAAAAGATTCTCTATCTTACTGTCGGAAGCAAACAAGCGCTGGTCAATTTCTTCGACGATGGAGTCCCCGCTACGACAGAGGTGATGGATTCCCCGGCGGAACTGATAAACGGGCGCGTCCTGGTGCCGGTGCAATTTGTTGCAGAGCAGATTGGCGCGGAGGTTATCTGGGAGGAAGAGACCGGGACAATTCAGATCAAAACCGCCATGGGTTTCAGCCAATAACTAAAACAAGTGCGATTTGAACGGAAAGGACTTCAGATGAAAATCAGAACGCAGCTATTGGAGCTCTTTTATCTGTCCGACCAAAGGCTCAATGACGTGCCCATGCTCGTTTCCATACGAAAAGGGCTCACGTACCTGATTCCCCTGCTTCTGCTCGGATCTTTCTCTTTGCTGATCATGAGCCTGCCGATCCCGGCCTACCAGGAGATGATGACCCGCTTATTCGGGGAGAGTTGGACAAGCATTCCCTCCTATATCAGGGACGGTACCTTTAACGTACTATCCCTTCTGATGGTAATCAGCATCAGCTATACATATGCACAGGAACTGGGCCGGGAGCATAACGTCAGCCCGACGATCGCCGCTTCTGTGGCGCTGGCCTCTTATATCTGCCTCTCCGGAATCAGCGCGGAGGGTTTTTCTATTACCAATTTTGCGGCCAGAGGAATTTTCCTCGCGATCCTGGCGTCCAGCCTGTCCTCTTTTCTCTACGTAAAATTATCGACCATCGGATTCCTCAAGATCAGGGCGTATACCAACGGTGCGGATACCGCGTTCAGCTATGCTCTGGCTTCCATCTTTCCCGCCGCCATAACCGTGACGGTATTTGCGGCGTTCAGCAGCGTTCTGGCCGAATATTTTCATATTACGAACATCCAGGATTTTATCCAGGACTTCTTCTGCGGCATTTTTCTGAAGCTGGATTCCCAGTTTTTAAGCGGGATATTGTTTATCTGTATGGTTCATATCCTCTGGTTTTTCGGTGTTCACGGCAGCAACGTGCTGGAACCTGCCGCCCAAACACTCTTTGCGCCGGGCACGGAGGTGAACTGCGCCTTGCTCGCATCGGGCCAAGCTCCGGATATCATATTTACGAAGACATTCTTTGACAGCTTTGTCCTGATGGGCGGCTGCGGAAGCACTCTCTGCCTCGTCGTCGCACTGCTTCTCGTCGGGAAATATAAAAATCAGAAAAGCCTGGCAAAGCTTTCCGTTTTGCCATTGATGTTCAATATCAACGAACTGATCGTTTTCGGCCTTCCCATCGTTTTGAACCCTATTTTTCTGATCCCATTTTTAGGGGTGCCGATCCTGCTGACCGTAACTTCCTTTCTGGCTATGTCCCAGGGCCTCGTTCCCTATACGATCCACACCGTTGAGTGGACGACTCCGATCCTTCTCAGCGGATATACGGCGACGCAATCTATCAGCGGCAGTATCTTGCAGCTGTTTAACTTTATCTTGGGTACGGTGTGCTATATCCCCTTTGTGCGGCTTTCGGAAAGCGCGTCAAAGGAACAGCTCCGGCTGAATCTCAGGAGAGTATATGACGCTTACCGCCAGAATGAAGAGCGGGGCTATCCTCCCTCTCTCCTGTCCCGTCATGACGAAATCGGCAATACCGCAAGATTTCTGGCCGCCGACTTGAGCAGCGACATCAAAAACGGCAAAGTCATGCTGTACTATCAGCCTCAGATCGATTATGACGGCAGCGTTTTCGGCGTGGAAGCACTGCTTCGGTG
>CAMJRV010000055.1 GCA_946408315.1 uncultured Bacillota bacterium
GTCAAGCACTATGGATGTTATTAGACATGCACTCATGTTTTTTAAAGAGAAACATGAGAATTTTGACGTAATATGCCTGCTGCAGCCCACCTCTCCACTCAGGAGACAGGAGCATATCCGGGAGGCCTATGCTTTGCTTGAAGAAAAAAAAGCAAGCTCTCTGGTAAGTGTTTGCGAATGTGAACATTCTCCCCTCTGGGCAAACACGATTGGTGAGGATTTGAGAATGGACGGCTTTATCAGAAGGGAAGTGGTTGGCAAGAGGAGGCAGGAATTGCCCCAATACTACCGGCTGAACGGGGCCATCTATTTTGCATATACAGAAAGCCTGCTGGAACAAAACAGCTTTATCGGACAGAACAGCATCGCGTATAAAATGAAAGTCTCAGAATCCTTGGATATTGATAGCTTGGATGATTTTCAATATGTGGAATACCTTCTGGCAAAGGGAGGGGAATATGTATAATCTAGTAATCGTAGGCGCGGGGCAGCTTGGCAGCAGACATCTGCAGGGGCTGGCCCTGTTAAATTGCCGGGCAAATGTTTACGTGGTGGACAAGAGTACGGCCTCTTTGGAAATTGCCAGGGAACGTTTTGAAGAAGTGCAGGAGACAGGGCCCGGAAATGTGCGGGTCACGTATTTGACCGATATCGATTCGCTTCCCGGATGTATTGATGTGGCCATTCTTGCTACAACCTCCGACGTCCGGAGAGAGCTTATCGTATCTTTAACAGAAAGTAAAAATGTTTCGTATTTCATTTTAGAAAAGGTTTTGTTCAATAGGGTAGAGGATTATGCCTACATTCAAAACCTGCTGGAGGCAAAAGGAATCAAGGCTTGGGTGAATTGCAGCCGGAGAACATTTGATTGCTACCGGCAGTTAAAGACTCTTCTGCGGCATGAGCCTTCCGTTGTGCTTACTGTGGAAGGGACAAATTGGGGGCTGGGCTGCAATGCCATTCACTTTATTGATCTGCTGGCATTTCTTTCAAATTGCACAGAGCTCAGGCTGGACCTGTCTCAGCTTGATGAGGAAATTTTGCCGAGCAAGCGAGCCGGTTTTATTGAATTCACAGGGACTTTAAGCGGGTCCTTTGATGAGAGCCACACCTTCCGGCTCACCTCAAGGGCGGGAGCAGTGACGGAATCCTTTCTGCAGATCACCAGTCCTAATTATAAGGTCACAGTGGTGGAAGGAAAAGGAGAAATGCTTGTAAAGCGAAGGTCCACAGGCTGGCGGGAAGAGGTATTTCACATTTCTATTCCTGTTCAGAGCCGGTCAACCAATAAGGTGGTTGAGGAAATCTTGGTGGCAGGAGAAAGCAGCCTTTCTTCTTATGAAGAGTCGATGCGGTTGCATATCCCTCTCATAAAAGGCTTTTTATCCAAGTTAAATCAAGAGGAGATCAAAACAGATATATGCAATGTGACATGACGAAATGGAGATAAAATGGACATGAACAAAATACTTCTTGTCGGCGCCGGCAATATGGCGAAAGAATACGCAAAGGTTTTGATGGATCAGGGAGTTGATTTTATCACGGTAGGCCGATCAGTTAAGAACTGTGAGGATTTTAAAGATTGCGTAGGCAGAGAGGCTATTTCCGGCGGCATCCGGTCATTTTTACAACGAAGGGACGATTCGATCAAAACCGCCATCGTGTGTGTCAGTGCAGAAGAACTGGCATGTACGGCCTTGGATTTGATTGAGTATGGATTTCAAAATATTCTCGTAGAGAAACCGGGCGGACTCAATGAAAGCGAAATTGGCCGGTTGGATGAGGCGGCGAAAGAATATGGCGCAGACGTCTTTATCGCTTACAATCGGCGGTTTTACGCTTCTGTGCAAAAGGCGCGGGAAATGATCCGACAGGATGGGGGTGTGACTTCCTTTCATTTTGAATTTACAGAATGGAGTCATGTGATCAGCGGGCTGAATAAGAGCCAGCAGGTAAAGGATGCGTGGCTTTTGGCAAATTCCTCTCATGTCATAGATATGGCATTTTTTTTAGGGGGAGGGCCAAAGGACTTTCATAGCTATTGTCAGGGTAAGACGGACTGGGGGAATTGCAGCGCGGCCTATGCAGGCGCGGGCCTTTCCTATACGGGCGCGCTGTTCTCCTATTGTGCAAATTGGGAAGCACCGGGAAGATGGGGCGTGGAAGTGCTTACACCCATGCATAGATTAATTTTTCGGCCGTTGGAAAAATTGCAGATCCAGCAAAAAGGCAGTATTGAGATCAAAACTGTGGACCTGGCAGACGATTTGGATGTCCGGTATAAGCCGGGGCTGTATCGGCAGGTGGAAGCTTTTTTAAATGCGGACTGGGGGTCTCTGTTAAGCATTGGCGACCAGCATCTGAATCTGAAAGTTTATGATAGGATTAAAAACGGTGAGAAAAGCTTTTAGCTGCCGCCGGGAACGATATGGAGGAGAGAGTATGGAAAGCATGAAAGGAAAAATGTTAAAACGCTTTAATCACGATAAAAATTCTGAAGATAAACGGTTAATCCCTCCTCTTCCGAAAAGCTTGAATATAGAGGTTACCAGTGCCTGCAATCATAACTGTTTTTTTTGTAGTTATCACAGCAATTTGTTAGATCGTAAGGTTGAATCCAAGTTCATGGATCCCAGTCTGGCCCGGCGAATTCTTGTGGAAGCCGCAGAGGTTGGAATTGGCAGTGCTGAGGTGGGCTTCCACATGACAGGCGAGCCACTTCTGTGCAAAGAATTTGCGGAATATGTTAAGCTGGCAAAAGATCTGGGATTTCCCTATGTGTTTACAACGACGAACGGAGTTCTTGCGACGCCGTCCAATATAGAACAGTATTTAGAAGCGGGACTTGACAGCATAAGATTTTCCGTAAATGGTGCAACGGCGGAAAGCTATCGAATTGCTCATGGGAAAGATGATTTCGATCTGGTTTTAGAGCATATCAAATATTTAGATGATTACCGAAAAAGGACAGGTAATCCCATTCGGGTTTCGTTATCAACTGTTATAACGAAACAAAACAAAGGGGAGATGACGTTGATCGAAGAAGTCTTTCGCCCGCTTGTGGACGAGATTGCGTTTATTCCTGTTTTAAGCCTTGACCGATTCTTTCCTGACTTGGATCAGGAATATTCGCTTCCGAGAGAGGACGCAGACTTTGAATTTACTCCGTGTGCCACAGCGTTTAATTCCATGTATATCTCGTGTGAAGGGTACGTGGTTCCCTGCTGCGCCGCCATAAGAAGCGGGGAGTTGGTCATGGCGGATTTAAAGGATGGAACAACCTTGACGGAAGCCTGGGAGGGAGAACGGTTTGTGAAGCTGAGGGAAGCCTTTTTAAAAGAAACGATTCCCAGTGAATTCTGCAGCGGATGCATTGCATTGAATAAGAATACGAAAATGGTGTTATAGAGGAGAGAAAATATGAGGGTTTGCGTCACAGGTGCGGACGGTTTCATTGGAAGCCATCTAGTGGAAAAATTAGTCGCCCGGGGAGAAAAAGTAAAAGCTTTTGTCTATTATAACTCCTTTAACAGTTGGGGATGGCTCGACCAGCTGCCTAGATCGATCCTGCAGGAGGTGGAGGTCTTTGCCGGAGATATTCGAGACCCCAATGGAGTCCGGGAAGCGGTCAAGGGTATGGAGGCTGTCTATCATCTGGCCGCGCTGATTGCGATTCCTTTTAGCTATCACTCTCCCGACTCCTACGTGGATACCAATGTGAAAGGAACCCTTAATGTGCTGCAGGCAGCGAAAGCTCTGGAAACTTCAAGGGTCTTGATTACCTCTACTTCAGAGGTGTACGGCACGGCGCAGTATGTGCCCATTGACGAAAAGCATCCCTTTCAAGGGCAATCTCCATATTCCGCCACCAAGATCGGCGCGGACAGACTGGCAGAGAGCTTTTATCGAAGCTTTGATATGCCCATTACAATTGTGCGTCCTTTTAATACGTATGGACCAAGGCAATCCGCACGGGCAGTCATCCCTACGATCATTTCCCAGTTGCTGGCAGGGCAGAAGCAGATAAAACTGGGAAGCTTAACACCCACGCGGGACTTTAATTATGTGAAGGATACGGTAAACGGATTTTATCAGATCGCCAACTCTGACCTTACAATAGGCGAAGAGATCAATATTGCAACCCAGCAGGAAATCTCAATCGGAGCTTTAGCACAGGAGATCATTCGTCAAATCAATCCGGATGCAGAGCTGGTCTGTGATGAGCAGAGATTGCGTCCGGAGAACAGTGAGGTAAACCGGCTGCTGGGCTCCAATGAGAAAATTAGGAAGCTGACAGGTTGGACTCCGTCCTATACGCTGGAGCAGGGCATTCGGGAAACGGTGGACTGGGTTCGGAACAACCTGAACGCATATAAAGCGGACATATACAACATTTAGCAGGTATTTCAAAGCAAAAGGCCGCCATTTCTGGCGGCCTTTGCCGATGTGTAGATCTTTTGCCTTCTGTTATATTTATTGTAATAACTGAAGTACGCTTTGTGGCTGGCTGTTGGCCTGAGCCAGCATCGCCTGGGACGCCTGGGAAAGGATGTTGTTCTTTGTGAATTCCATCATTTCCTTTGCCATGTCTACGTCGCGGATCCGGGATTCGGAAGCGGACAGGTTCTCAGAAGAAGTTCCCAGATTGTTAATGGTGTGCTCTAATCTGTTCTGCATTGCGCCAAGCTTGGAGCGTTCTGCGGAAACGATCTTGATGGAGTCGTCGATGATCTTGATGGCGTTGTTTGCGCCATTACGAGTTTCCAGCGTGTTGCCCGATGAAGTTGCTCCAGCTGAAGCGGTAGCTCCGCCACTAACACCAGTCGCAGGAGCGTTTGCGCCTACGCCGGCAAAGGTTCCGGTACCGATGGTGTTAAGCGTCATGTTGGCTGCAATACCAGTGCCAGCAGTAGTCATCTTACCCAGATGCTCGATATCCATCTTTCCGATATTCAGTTTGACGTTCTGGTTTTCGTTTGCGCCAATGTGGAAATACAGGTCTTTTCCTCCAGATGCGCCACCGATTCCGGATGATGCCGCGAAGTTGCCATCCAGCAGCTTCTGGGTGTTGAATTCCGTATCGTTAGCAATTCTGTTGATTTCGCTCAGGAGCTGGTTGATTTCCTTCTGGATTTCACCTCTGTCTCCCGTGGAACCATTGGTGTTGGTATCGGTAGCGGACTGTACTGCCAACTCTCTCATTCTCTGAAGAATGCTGTGAGTCTCGTTCAGGGCGCCTTCTGCCGTCTGAATCAGGGAGATACCATCGTTTGCATTTCTGGAAGCCTGGTCAAGACCTCTGATCTGGCCTCTCATCTTTTCGCTGATCGCCAGTCCCGCTGCATCGTCGCCAGCACGGTTGACTCTCAGACCGGATGATAACTTCTCCAATGATTTGGAGGTGTTGCTTGTGTTGTTCGTCAGCTGTCTGTATGTATTCAGAGCAGCGATATTATGGTTAATTCTCATTTTCGTTTCCTCCTTGAAACTGATTTTCCCGAGATCCTTCTCGGTGAGTACTTATTTGTCAGCACCTCCCCCGTACGCTGGGAAGAGCCGTTTTCCAAAGCTTTTTCGCTTTGATATATATATCGGCGTTTGCCGGATATACTTTAGTTATTTTTAGTCATTATTTTTCTGTTTTTTTAGTAATGCCGCGATTCCCTGATAATCGGTCCGACCGGACTGGCCGGATACCTTGTTGGTCTCGATTGTCTGCGCCAGCTCTTCCCGAATAATCCGGATATCCTTAGGAGCGTCGATTCCAACGGCGACCTTGTCTCCTCCCAAAGATATGATTGAAATCTTGATCTGATCTCCAATCAGAAGGGCTTCTCCCGCTTTTCTGCTGATTACTAGCATCAGGTACCTGCCTTTCCATCCGGGCGGAAAGGGAAGTATTTTACGGGATAGTCGGGATTCTGCAGGATGACCTGCCTTGCCTTTCTCGTCTTCGGATTTAAAACAACAGGGCTTTTGATATTGATGGAAAGATCTTCAATTAAATCGGGAACCGTGGCGATTACAAGGAAGATCAGATCTTCGATGTTGTCAACCTGACAGAACTCCATATCTTCCTTTGCAAGAACCGGGTGGTAATCGGAATGCAGTTCCCAAGGTTCAAAGACGAGAAAACAGGGGAAGAGGCTGTCCAAAGCCTGAAGATTCAGAAAAGAAACGTCTTCAAACTCCCTGGCAAAAATGGCAAACCGCCGGACATCCTCAAAACCGTAAAGCCCGTCGTCAAATTCATAGATCGCATCCTCTCCGACTTCAACAGGGCCGAAATCCCGGGTATTGATCTCCATGGTGTGCCTCCTTATGCTTTCACGTCAAGATTCGGTTTGCCGTCAAAGATATGATTGATCTCCTCCGGCTTCACGTAATTCGGATCGGCGCTTGGCGGAATATAGATCGGACCGCCGACGTACTTGATGATCACCTTTGGACGTTCCACCACCTTCAACTCTAGGTCTGGAGGAAGAAAACTTGTATCGAGATTATCCGCACTCGGAAGGCCCCCTGCCAGCCGACTCATATCAAAATGAATCTGAAGGTTATCAAAGCCGTAATCAGTAGATTTCGGTGATAATTGCGGCATTAAGCCCATGATATTGTCGATGTCTCTGCCGACCTTCTCAAACTGAAAGGTTCCCTTCTCATACTTCCCCACCTGGATGTTCATGCTGAGATTTCCGTCGTCGGAATATTCAGCGGTGGCGGTATAGGAAAGATTGTGCCAGTCGGCAGAAGGACTCGGCTGGAAGCTGTCCATCGGAATGCCGATGGGATTGCTCTGGATCGTCATCCGGTTATCCTGCTGGGATATACGCAGGCTGGCGGATTGAGACGACGTATGGGTTGTTTTCTTTTCAACGTATTCGATTGAAATTGGCACCGTTTCAATTGTAATAAGCGGTTTCATGAAAGCACCTCCCGCATGGAATGTTATTTTATCTCAGGCCGCGCAAGCTGCGGCTCAGAATCATTTCATATAGTTGAAGATGGAAGGCGGTATGATCTGGGCTCCCATCTGCAGCGCCGCGTTGTAGGCGACCTGCTGGCTTTTGAAATCAATGATCGCTCTTGCCGGGTCCACAAATTCCACATTGTCCTGTCTCTCTTCCAGATCACCGGTTCGGGTCTCGTACCGATCCGTCATAAAATCCAGATAGGAAGTTTTTGCTCCGATCTCGGTGAGGTTGAACACCACATTCATAGACTTGTCGCGGAAAGCTCCGTACAGTTCGTCCACCGACTCATATGTGTAAGAGGGTGACTCCAGTTCATCCGCCATCTTGCCGATCAAATCGTACAGATTGGAGGAGATGGTCGTGTTGATGGGCAATGTCATCGTTCCGCTGCCGGTGATATTGATCCCCGGAATCGTATAATGGAAGACAGAGTCGGGATCGACAGTGCTGTTGGCAGGGTTCGGAGGGATTGCGGGAATCGTGCGAAGACCTAAACCAATATCCACATACATGGACTCGCCGGAGAGATGGTCAGCATCCGTGGAAGTAAGGCCGCTCAAGAGCTGGCCGTTATACATCAACTGTCCGGAAGCATCTACCGTAAACGGCTTCGTCTGGGTGTTGGCGCCGCCGAAATAGTAGCCGTCTGTGGAGTTGCTGTTCAGAGCCTGAAGCAATGACTCCTGAATAGACCGAAGCTCCGTCGCCGCTATTTTCCTTTCATCGGCGCTGGCCGAAGCGGTATTTGCCTGCAAGATTCTGTCCTTTACGCTCTTCATCAGTTCTTCTATATGAGTCAAAGAAGATTCCGCGTTGGTGAGGGACGACTGGGCATGCTGAATATTGGCCTGATAGCCCTCGGTCTGTGTCATCTCTTTTCTGATCTGATAAGCCTTGATGGCCGCCGCGGTATTCTCGGAGGACCGGGAAAAGGCTCTGCCGGTCGTCATCTGGCTATACAGCTTGTCGAGACCGGTAGAAAGGGTGTTGACAGACCGGAGATATTTTGTTGTGATCATGCTGTTTGTGATACGCATCTTGGTTCATCCTTTCTTAACGGCCCACCAGGCCCATTTCATTGATGATCTTATCCACAGCCTCATCCAGAACGTTGAAATATCTTGCGGCCGCGTTATAGGATTTCTGGAAGGCCATCAGGTTGACTCCCTCTTCGTCCAGGTTGACGCCGGACATGGATTCTCTGGAGACATAGAGATTGTTAAGCACTGCATTGGAAGTGTCCGAGAATTTTGTATGCAGTTCGACATCCAGAGAAAGCTCTCCGATGAGTCCCGTCATGTATTGAACTGCTGTTCCTGCGAACATCTTCGATGAGCTGGTGTCCCCGTTCCGGTAGAAATCAATGCTGCCCTCCAGGGCGTTGATCATTCTCATGACATTTTCCGGTTTGTCGTTGTATGCGGCCGTCGTTGTCGTATCGATATACTGAGGATCCTTCGCCCAGGCGGCGGAGATTCGGATATTCGCCGCAGTGATATCTCCCGGTCCAAAATCGCCGCTGCCGTTGGTAAACAAAGGCTTAACCGGAAGGGCGGGATTGGAATGATCCACGTTCAGATTATTTAAGACCCTCGCGAAGTTTGAAGCGAAGGTATCCATGGCATGGGTATAATATAAGGTGCCCCGGAAAGGGTTTTCCCCGGTACTCGTATCCGCATACGTTCCGTCGCCGTTGATCAGATCGAGATAGCCTTTGATCGCCCCGCCGGTGAAGGAAGATGTAATATTGCCGTAATAGCCGCCGAAGCTGCTATTGATTTCGATTTCCATCTGATTGGTGGTCTGGTTCATGGAAGCGGTCAGCGTGTTGTACAGTCCGTTGCGCACAACGCCCACCGACTGTTTCGACGTCGGGTCATAGATTGAGATTTCCAGATTCTCGATGGTCAGGTCTTCGGATATTTTCTCGGGTGTCGTCGAGACTTTGATGTTGGCGATCCCCGAAAGCTTGTCGATCAGGGCGTTTCTTTGATCGTACAGTTCGTTGGGCGTATTGCCGTGGGTCAGTTCTTCTCTGATCTGCGTATTCAGGTTCGCGATGTTTTTTACGATTGTATTAAAATCCGTGTCGACTACGACCTTGGTCAGATCGTGGATCTGCTGATCCCGTACTCCATTGATCTCAGCCGCATAGGTGTTCAGGATTGTGGTGATCTTATCGGCGGCCGTCCTTGCCACGAGGGCGAGGTCCTTGCCGGTAGGCCCTGTAGACAAGGTCTGAAGCTGCTTGATAAAGTTTGAGATCTCGTTTTGAAGCCTCGGATTCTCCGCTTCGTCAATGACGTTTTCCAAATCAGACAGTCCTGCAAGCAACGTGTCGTATTGGCTGCTTTCCGCAGCCTGAGTCCGAAACCGGGCGTCCAGGAAAGGGTCTCTGATCTGGCTGATGCCGTTGACCGATACGCCCAGTCCGGTGGATACGTTTGCCAGGGCGTACTTCTGGGTGTAGCCGCTGTTGGAGATCGAGGTCAGATCTGCTCTCTGTCTCGTATATTTCATGGAACCGTCCTTGTTGGCGTCTGCATGCGCGATATTATTGCCGGTTACGTCAATGCTCGCCTGACTTGCGGCCAATGCCCGGCTTGCTGTCTGAAATGCTAAAAAAGTTGGTCTCATAATCTTTTCCCCCATTTATTTGATCTCGTGATCGGAGATACCGGTAATTCTATATCTTTTTCTCGAAGGCTTTCGGAAGCAGTGTTCCGTGTACCTCCGCAGCGTTCTGGTTGTAGGTGGTGTTGTCCTTCTTCAGGTCCTGGCCGGAGAGGGCCTTATCTATCGTGTAGAGCTTGCTTTGAAGGAGTACGCGGCATTTTTCCTTGTAATAGTTTACTTCCGTCATGGTCAGGTCAAACTCTCCGAGCAAATCGAAAAACCGGAACCGCTCCGCTTCCGGCAATTGCTGCGCCATTTCTGACAGACTTTCGGCCTTAATGTTCAGCCTTGATAAATAGCTCGCGGTCTGCTGGTCAAAATTCTTCGTCTGAAGCAGAAGCGCCTGCTGTGACTTCAGACTTTGATCCAGGACTTCGATCTGATCCTGCGTAATGGCCTCCAGTTCTTCCTTCAGCACTGGAACCGCGTTTCGGTACAGCTTCAGGATGCCGG
>CAMJRV010000056.1 GCA_946408315.1 uncultured Bacillota bacterium
CTTTTATTTTTTGATCAACACTTTCTTCATACTTATAGATTTGATAGCGAATGACATCATAAGCAAAAACCCAACGCTTGTACAGAGTATAACAAAGAGCATCCATATCATAAATTTGTTTTTTCATGTTGGCCTGCAGAATTTTTTTAAGTAATAAATCTAACAAAAGAAATTGTTTCTTAAGTTCCTCCCCGATAAGTCCCTGTAATCCAGTATGCAAATACAGAAGATCAATTTCCGGGACCTCGAAATGAAGGTCTAACAAAGCAAGACTTTCCACCAATAGATCCTTGCAAATCAGATCCCCTTTTTCTTTATGTAGATACGTTGCCGCTGTAGAATATCGCCGATATCGAAACAGTGATTTGTCTTGAATATTACTTATATCAAAACACCGGCTCGCTCGTGTAAATAAATCATAATCTTCACTGCAATAATAACTCTCGTTATATCGCAAGTTAAACTGATCTAACATGGATTTTCGGAACATCGCCGTAGGGTGCAAGACAGGAATAAAGAATAGCGCATCCGATCGAATTTGAGTTGGGTCGGATTCTGCATTCCACTCCCAATCTTCTTCGCCAAAGATTTCAGGTTTAATGCCACAAAGTCCAATATTTATATTTTTTTCCATAAAATCAACTTGTTTTGTTAGGCGATCTTTACCAGAAATATCATCAGCGTCCATGCGCGCAATAAACTCCCCTTGCGAAACTTCTAACCCGACATTTAACGAAGCAGAAATCCCAAGTCGCTGAGTATTCTGGATCAATTTAATGCGGGAATCGTTTTGCGCATATTCTTCAATAATTTGTTGTGTCCCGTCATTGGAGCCAAATTCATTTATAATAATAAATTCCCAATCTTTAAATGTCTGCGCTAAAATACTATTCATGGCCTCTCGTAAATATTTTTTGGCATTATAAACAGGCATTATAATTGAAACTTTAGGCATTTGTATTTCCTCCATGATAAATTGATAAATATGGATATGCGCTTAAGCAAGCTGCATTTGAAGCTTCAAATATGAGTCCTTTCATTCCTCGCCACCGCATCTAAACGCTCCTTCAGTTAACGTCCCATAAATTCTCGAATTCTTTTTCTTGCAATCTTGTGTTCCCGCTTAAATACATCCTGAATGTCTCCAATGGCATCATCATTCTCACTCCGAAGATTCCAACGTGCCCAAACCCACCGATTTCTTAAAACCTTTAGCAAGCTTTTATTATTGAAAAAACTCGTTCTTAGATTGGCTTCCCACACCTGTCTCAGAATATCCGAATAGCAATCCAACATCTCGCGCCTTTTTCTCCTGCTTTTCTCATTCTTGAATATGTTTCTCCATGAATTAAGCAGAAAACACTTGTCTTCAGGTATTTCCAGCCCTAGCGTGCGCTTCATAGCTACGGCGCAAAGCTTACCATGCTCTGTTTCAAGCGCTGCCATTTTATTGCTTGTGATGTTTTCGCCATAGTGATATAGGCCCAGTATCTCCGGAATATTCGCTAGTCGCGTCACACAAAGAGCTCTTGTCCATAACTCAAAATCCTCAGCAAAGAAACTTCCATCATAAAACAGCTCATTCTCCAATAATATTGACTTGCGCATCATGACTGTTGAGTGGCATAGTTCACAGGAAAAGAGCATAGCGGCTGCAAGAAGTGTTGGTTCCGCCGGCGGACGATGTACCCACTTTCTATGCTTTCCTTCATGTATTTGCCAGGTCCCACAGATTCCCACATCTGGGTTTAAGTCCAAAAAATCCACTTGCTTTTGAAACCGTTCAGGCATAGAAATATCATCCGCATCCATTCTGGCAATATATTCTCCAGCCGCCTCTCGAATTCCAAAATTAAGCGACTCTGCCAATCCCAGCCGCTCCGAGTTTTGGATAAGCCTGATCCGCTTATCCTTATCACCATATTCACGGATGATTTCGGCCGAATTATCTACAGAGCCAAATTCATTAATCGCAAGCAGCTCCCAATCCGAATAAGTCTGTGATTGAATGCTGTCTAACGCCGTTCTCAAGCGTTCAGCCCCATTTTTTATTGGAAGAACCACTGAAATTCTAGGCATCTGTACTCCTCACAAACCGCATCATTCTCCTAAGTGATTCTTACCACACAAATGCTTATAAAACATGCTCATCATCAAATGGTCAAAGATCATATGGATATCTTCAGTCACCTGCATGCTGTTGACCGGAGCATGAAGAGATATATCGCAGAGCTCTTTCAGCTTTCCTCCATTATAACCAGTAAGACCAATCACCAGATTTCCCTGAGCCTTAGCATACTCAACAGCCTTTATTACATTCTTTGAATTACCGCTTCCCGAGATCGCTATGATCACATCACCCGGCTCAAGTTGTCCATCCAAGGGAAAACAAAACACGTCGTCATATCCGATATCATTAGCCACGGCCATCAGCGTCGCAATATTATCATTCAAACACTGGAAGCGAAATTTCGTTTCAATCCACTCCGATACACCTTTGTTGAAATCATTCTGCATATGGGAAGCCGTGGCTGCACTACCTCCGTTGCCAAACACGTAGACACGTTTTTTATTCAGCCTCGTTTCGTCCAGCAGGTTGAGCGCTGCATTGATTGCCTCGACATCCAGATTCTGAAGGGTTTCAATTTCGCAGGCAATATAATCCCTGATATCTTGCTTAAAATCCATCCTTATATCCTCCAATCCATTTCACCGCTTCCAATACGTTATCACAGGTATAATCCGGTAGATCGGAATATTTCCCGTCTTTTCCTGCCTCACCGGTCAATACCAATGCTGTTTTTGTTCCCGCATTCTTCCCGGTTCGTATATCCATAGTCGTATCACCCACAAACCAGGACTGTGACAAGTCTATATTATATTTCTTCGCACATTCTTCAACCATTCCAATATCAGGTTTTCGGCAATGGCATGGGATTTTATATGCAGGATTTTCTTCAGGATACCCTTTATCTGGATGGTGAGGGCAGAACCTTATATCGTCCAGGAATACACCCTCCCGGCCCAGTAAAGTCTTTAATTTTTTATGGATATTTTCTATGTCTTCTATCTCACATAGGCCTCGCGCCACCACAGGCTGGTTCGTAATCACGATAGCCAGATACCCTGAACGGTTGATTATGCTGATCGCCTCACTCGCGAAAGGATATAGTTCAAAATCCTCTTCGTTCCAAACAAGCCCTTTGTAAATATTGATCGTCCCATCCCGATCCAGAAAAATCGCTTTTTGCTTATTCTTCAGGTTCCGGGCGGCAACAAATCCGTTCATGATCTCTTTTTCTGCCGCACAAATGCGTTCAGGTGTCCCCACATCCTTGACATATTCCGGTGAACAGTAAGCATATATTGATTCCTGCCTCGCCGCCATAGGGAGGAGAAGATCCTTCTCAAGATCTGTTTTCATGGAAGCGGAGATCTTACCGCAGAAAGAACGTTCTAATAAATAGAGTCCTGCATTCACCAAATTATCATACCAGTATCCAGCGCGATCATTGTGTTTAGAGTCAAATCCAATTACCCGATTATCCTTGTCTGAGATGATTAAGTCCGAATCGAAAGGGTGCGCGTTGGGATGTGCGAATAGCGTAGCCTCTGCTTTGTTTTCTTGATGAAATCTGATCATGCGAGCGATATCAATGTCAAAAAGAACATCTCCGAAAATAAGAAAAAACGGTCCCTCATCCAACATATCTCGTATATAAAACAAACATCCGGCGCTTCCCAAAGGTTCCTCTTCGTGAAAATATCGGATCTGGACCCCAAACCGTTCTCCAGTTCCGAAATAGTCCTTGATTTTCTCACCAAGGTGTCCTATCGCTAGAATAATATCATTTATCCCATTCTCTTTTAACCGCTCAATCTGCCATTCCAAAATAGGTTTTCCCGCAACCGGAGCCATCGGCTTTGGTATTTCATCTTTCGTCAAAGAAAAGAGGCGCGTGCCCTTTCCCCCCGCCATAATTACTGCTTGCATGAGAGTACCTGCTCCACAGTTCTCGCCACCGCTTCATCCGATGTCATATTGGCTTTCCATCCCGTCGCATGAATTCGTGACAAATCGTATTGAAACACCGGAACATCACCCTTCCAGCCGCCGCGTCCACCAGTATATTCAAAAGGAATCCCTGCCAGCCCCATTTTTTCCGTTACAATCTCCGCGATGCGCGTAACAGAGGTGGCCGTATCAACACCCACGTTATATAAAGACACTCCACTCGGAACATCCATAAAGCGTACCATTGCGTCTACAAGATCATAAACATACAAATATGGTTTGGTTTGATTTCCATCACCTAAAATGCGCAGATGACTAGGATCACCCTTCAGTCTACCAATAAAGTCAAATACAACTCCATGGGTAAGCCTTGGCCCAATTACGTTAGGAAAACGGAATATCAGAACACTCATATCATTCATATACGAAAAAGCGGAAATCATGGCCTCGCTTCCAAGCTTGGCCCCTCCGTAATACGAGATAGGAGTGAGAACTGTACTATCCTCACCGGCATTATTCTCTACTTCACCATACACGGCTGAAGTAGAGGCGAAAAATAGCTTCTTCGTCCCTGATCTTCTCATACATTCCAACACATTGAAGGTAGTCGAGTAGGTATTCTTATATTCTATCGCTGGATTCAAAGCACTGGCCTGAATATCCGAATTCGCGGCCAAATGAAACACATAGTCCGGTTTTTCCTGATCAAAGACCGCCAGAAGAGCATTTAAGTCACTGGCATCCACTTCATAAAATCTAAAGTCAGGATGATTTCCCAGATGGGCGATATTATCCTTTGTGCCGATATAAAAATTGTCGACACATACAACAGAGTCTCCTTTGGCAAGCAATGAATCACACAAGTGGCTGCCAATAAAGCCTGCCCCTCCCAAAATCAATGTTCTCATTTCAATTAATCCCAATCCTTTTCTCCAACATATATGACCTTTGTTCCTCCGCTTTCCATTGCAAAGGGCAACTCGACAAGATTATGTAAGGCGGAACGCAGTCGCTTTTGTTTTTCCTTTTCGCAATGGAGAAGTAAAAATCCACCACCCCCGGCGCCAAGAAGTTTTCCGCCAAGCGCTCCATTTTCGCGAGCCAATTCGTAATAGCCATCAATTTCAGAACTCGTAATGCCACCTGCCAATTGACGCTTTAGCTGCCATCCCTCGTGGAGAATCTCTCCAAAGCGTTTCAGGTCTCCCTTCATCAGAACCTCCCGGCTCTCGTGCGCTTGTTCGGTCATCTTTACGAGACAGTCGAACTTTTCTCTGTCGGCAACGACATTTTTATTCTGCTCCTTTAATATCTGCCCGGCAGAATGTGTAATGCCTGTATAAAATAATAATAATTCATCATCCAGCTGTTCTTTTATATCATTCCTAACCATTACCGGCTCAACATCAACGGAGCCATCCGGTAAAAAACGGATGAACTTTATACCACCGATTGCTGTGCCATACTGGTCCTGCTTTCCAATCGGCTCTCCTAGTTCTTCTATTTCCACCTCGCAGGCCCGCCGTGCGATCTTTTCCTGCGAATAATACTTGCCGGAAAAAGCATTCAGTGCGTTAATGAGTCCTACCGTGTAAGCGCTGGAGGTAGAAAGCCCCGTTCCCGAAGGGATATCCGCCGTACTCGTGATCTCGACGCCAGAAATCCCATAATTAAGTAACAATTGGCGTGCTATAGGATGATGAATATGGCGCACGTCGTCAACCGTCTCGGTTTGGGAGTACTTGATGCTTGTTTCACCGCGATTGAAAGAAGGGTGGATGGTCACATACATATACTTATTGATAGAGGTTGACAGCACACAACCTTCATGTTTCTTATAAAAAGATGGGAGATCGCTGCCTCCACCCGCAAAGCTCACTCTGAAAGGTGTTCTTGTGATGATCATTTCAATTGTTACCTCCAACCTTCATTTTTCTAACGCTCCTTTTGGCGAAACGTTTGCACATCTTTAGTCGGTAGAGTGCTCCGGCAAACAGGGAAATCGGTAGTACATGGAGAAGTTTTCGGACAAAATGCGAGAAAGGATCCTTCCCTTTGTTAAGGACGTCCATCGTGTCCCTAAATAACTGATACGCTCTCTTTCTATCCTCCGACGGAACTTCTTTCGTAATAGCAATATTTAAAATATATTCAAACTGATATTGACCTATCAAGAGCTGGGAATAAACAAACGACGAAAGCTCCGACAGATTAATGCTATTGCACAAAATATCCACAGTGTCTTGAAGCCGCTTGTAGGTGGGGCGATCCATAAGGGAATCCCCCCTGCCAACGCAGTAATAATAAAATGGGCAATGGAGGAACAATGTCCGAGGACTCTGAAGCAAGACTTTCGTAGTATAATCAATATCTTCGCTCAGTCTGTTCTCAAGAAACCGTATCCCGTGTCCTTCCAGAAATGATCGACGATAGATAAATCTCCATACATTCCAAAAACACTGTTTTTTTTGTAACATATAAGGCAGAAAATCCAGCCCTTTTTGAGGGGACTTCTGCTCGCCTATCTGATAGATATTTTCTATTCTCCCATTGATAGCAGATATACGCCTGAAATCTGTTGCAATCAAATCCACCTCATCCCGATCAGCACGCAAAGTTTCTAAAAGGCTCCGGAAAAGTTCACTGTCTACATAATCGTCTCCATCTACATAAGAAACGTATTCACCAACAGCAACATCCAACGCACAGTTCCGCGCATTCGAAAGCCCTTTTCCAGATTGCTGTAAAACTCTAACATTGGGAAACGCCATCTGATATCTTTCGCAGATTTCATTGCTATTATCGGAAGAGACGCCTGTAACCAAAATAATTTCGCAGCTATCACTACAGCCTGCCAGTATACTTTCCAAACACCGTTCAATATACTTTTCAATATTTAAGACAGGCACAATAATGCTGATCAACATGATAAACCTTCCAAAACCATTCTTATAAAACATCCGAGAAATTACAAGCTGTCACAATTTAATTCTACAGTATAACCCATGAATCGTCAATGAATTAGCCATAAATGTTGTAATTTCCATCGTTTCGATCACTTTCCGTACATTCTTTCATCATGATTCACATTTATGATATTTTCCCACCATGCTCTATTATCCAGATACCAACCAATCGTCTTTTGAATTCCCTCGTCAAACATAATTGACGGACCCCATCCAAGCTCTTTATGGATCTTTGATGAGTCTATTGCATAGCGCATATCATGCCCTTTTCGGTCACTTACATAGGTAATCAAGCTCTCAGACTTTCTGAGTTCTCTGAGAATAGTTCTGACTACCTCCAAATTGGCTCTTTCGTTATGGCCTCCGATATTATAAACCTCTCCGACGGTTCCTTTGTGTATAATCATGTCAATTGCCACGCAATGATCCTCCACATATAGCCAGTCTCTTATATTCTCCCCTTTGCCGTAAACGGGCAAGGGCTTATCGTTGAGCGTATTTACAATCATCAGGGGAATCAACTTTTCCGGAAATTGATAGGGGCCATAATTATTAGAACATCTGGAAATCGTCACAGCAAGCTGATAGGTCCTATAATATGCCTGCACCAATAGGTCTGCAGCAGCTTTTGAAGCAGAATATGGATTAGAGGCATGAATCGGCGCCTCCTCAGAAAAAAAGAGATTTAGCTGATCGAGAGGCGTGCCCCCATACACTTCATCGGTGGAAACCTGATGATATCTTTTCACGCCGAATCTTCTGCATGCATCCATCAAAACCTGAGTTTCTATGATATTCGTCTGTAGGAAGATTCCCGAGTCCTCAATCGATCGGTCCACATGGCTTTCCGCAGCAAAATTTACTATAGTATCGGGAGCGATTTCTTCAAAGATTCTATGAATTGCTTCTCGGTTTGATATATCTGCTTTGTAGAATTTAAAGTTTTGATGATTGATTATGGGCTTCAGTGTTTCCATATTTCCAGCGTAAGTCAGCGCATCCAGGCAGACTATTTCATAATTCGGATAAGATTTCAGCATGTAATGAACAAAGTTTCCACCGATGAACCCTGCCCCGCCGGTCACAATCATTTTCATTCTTTAAGCCCTTTGCATTATTTTTGATAACATGGATTCCGATTATATTTTACCTTCCGCAACATGCTGCAAATGCTTTCCGTATGCGGATTTACCATATCTTGCAACACATTCTGCCAAATCACCTTTTGAAATCCATCCATTACGGTATGAGATTTCTTCCAAGGCCGCAATTTTTATCCCCTGACGAGTTTCCATAACCTTTACGAACTCTGTGGCATCGGAGAGCGCGTCTACCGTTCCCGCATCGAGCCATGCATATCCCCTACCCAGCGTAATGACATTGATCTCGCCCGACTTCAGGTAAATGCGATTTAGATCGGTGATTTCCGGTTCTCCCCGCTTTGAAGGTTTCAGACTCTTCGCATATTCACATACCCTTTGATCATAAAAATAAAGTCCAGTCACTGCATAATTTGATTTAGGCCGCTCCGGCGTCTCTTCCAAAGAGACCACTTTTCCCTGTTCATCAAATTCGACAACACCAAACCGTCTCGGATCATCCACATAATATCCAAAAACCGTGGCTCCCGTTTCCTTCTCTGCTGCTTGGCGAAGGAGCGCCGTCAAATCATTTCCGTGAAAAAGATTGTCTCCCAAGATCATCGCACAACGACCTCCGGCAATAAAATCTTCTCCAATAATAAAGGCTTGCGCGAGCCCCTTTGGCTCCATTTGTTCCGCGTACTGCAAATGGATTCCAAAAGCTGAGCCATCTCCCAAAAGCTTTTGAAAATTGGGCAGATCCTGTGGTGTTGAAATAATAAGGATTTCCTGAATTCCTGCCAGCATAAGAACTGATAAGGGATAATAGACCATGGGCTTATCGTAGATCGGAAGCAGTTGCTTGGACGTAGCCATAGTCAAAGGATAGAGCCTCGTACCGCTGCCCCCTGCCAGTATAATTCCTTTTATTTTACTTATAATATTTCTCTTCATATCTTTGTTAATACTGATTTTCCTTTATTTTACACGAAAAACTCCTTTTTTACAATGTTTTAATGGTCTTGTTACAAACGCATCATCATACCTGCAGGCCGCTCGAAACTCGGCAAGAGAACAACATCCGACCTATATCTGTATATTGACAGCATTCTAATAAGTGGAGTAAAATATAGTTACTGACCCACGAGTCGGAAGGTTCATTTATTACGCTTATAAAGAGAAAGGATTTGAGATTAAATGAAAAAAACATTATGCTTGAGTTTGGCGGCGCTTCTTACATTAGGAACCATTACGATCGCGTTTGCCGCCGAGACTCAAAAATCTTCGGATGCTGCAATTGGAACCACTGCAGCCGCTGTAACAGAAGCAACCGCGCCCACCTCTTCTGCGATCAAAGAGGCCACATCGTCTGCCATCAATGCAACCACAGCATCTGCCATCGATGCATCCACGACGGCCGGAGCGATCACGGACAGCGCTGTGAAAGTGGTTGTTCCAGATATGAATTTTACCGGAACCCCCATCAAGCTCTCCTTAGATGCTGCCTATAAAAAAATATTGAATGACAGCCCCGGAAAAACCATGGCTGAGCTGAACAAAAAAGGGGACATCGCAATCTCAAAAGGATACCTGGAGAATGTGCAATCGATCAATGAAACCTATCGCGACCTTAGTGCGGAGCCAAGCGGAAAAGACAAAAGGACTCGAGAAGTTCAGCGGGCTCTGAGAGATCAGGCTTCGGTACAGGCGGAACCGAACTATCAAGCAGAATTGAATAAATTAAAGGTTGATACGTTAACCAACTATTATCAGACAAAGCAATTAGAGGATCTCGAAAAAATTGCTGTTGAAACATTAGACCTGAAAGAAAAGCTCCTCGCAAACACTAAATTGAAGTTTAAGCTTGGTACCGTCTCAAATAGCGACGTGCTGCAGGCAGAAAGCGCAGTAAACAAAGCAAAAGATGAACTTTTTGTCGCGCAGAATAATCT
>CAMJRV010000057.1 GCA_946408315.1 uncultured Bacillota bacterium
ATAGTTTACATCCTGACATTATCACTTATTAAACACATTAAAGTCAATATTTTGGTTGACAACGCGGGACAATAGATATTATAATAGTTGTGCATTCTGTGCAAAAATCCATTAGCCCCGGATTTTGTAAAGAAAAGAATTACTGGCGGTGTGGGGTGAAACGCACCGGCGAATCGAATACGACGATGAGGAGAGTTTTAAGATGAAATCATTTATCGCAAAGCCTCATGAAGTGGAAAGAAAATGGTATATCATCGACGCTGAGGGAAAGACTCTCGGCAGACTGGCAACCGAAGTAGCTTCCATATTAAGAGGAAAGAGAAAGCCAATTTTTACACCGCACGTTGACACTGGCGACTACGTAATTATCATAAATGCCGAGAAGGTAGAAGTAACCGGAAACAAGAGAAAAGAAAAGGTCTACAAGAGACATACCGGTTATCCGGGCGGACTTCGCGAGATCACGTTTGAAAAGCTTCAGGCGAAGAAACCGGAAGAAATTATCAGACATGCTGTAAAGGGCATGATGCCGAACGGAAAATTAGGCAGACAGATGTATAAAAAACTGAAGGTTTACGCTGGTCCTGAACATAAGCACGCAGCTCAACAACCTGATGTTTGGAATTTTTAAGAGAGGGAGGAATCATAAATGGCAAAGATGCAGTATACAGGTACAGGGAGAAGAAAGTCTTCCGTTGCTAGAGTCAGATTAATCCCTGGTAAAGGCAATATCACAGTAAATAAGAAATCTCTTGAGGATTATTTCGGAATGGAAATCCTGAAGAGAGAAGTCAGAAGACCGTTTGAGGTTGCCGGAGTAGAAGGCAAGTTCGACGTGGTTGCTACCGTCAGAGGCGGCGGCTTCACAGGTCAGGCCGGAGCACTGAGACACGGTATTTCCAGAGCCCTTGCAGGCGCAGACAGAGAAGCGTTCAGAGCTCCTTTGAAGGCGGCAGGTTTCTTGACGAGAGACCCAAGAATGAAGGAAAGAAAGAAATACGGACTCAAAAAAGCGAGAAGAGCTTCCCAGTTCTCAAAGCGTTAAAAAGTCAAACGATCAACCCCCCAACCATTGCGGTTCGGGGGTTTTCTTATTCTGGTCGCATCATAATTCTGCCGCATAAAACCAGAGGCTCGGTGCTATCAGAAGCGGATTTTCTGTGCTATAATGAAGCTGCGAATTAGAATGAGGCAAAAGCCGCAAAATATAGGAGTAACAGGAGGGAATACAAAATGAATTTTAAGATGGTACACAATAATATCAACGTGCTCGACCTTGCGAAATCCTTGAAATTCTACGAGGAGGCGCTGGGGTTAAAGGAAGTGAAGCGGAAGGAGGCCTCCGACGGATCTTTCATCATCGTATTCATCGCCAATGAAAATTCCGAGCACCAGTTGGAGCTGACCTGGCTGAGAGACAAGCAAGAACCGTACAATCTCGGAGACAATGAAATCCATATCGGATTTAAGGTAGACGATTACGACGCGGCCTATGCAAAGCATAAGGAAATGGGCTGCATCTGCTATGAAAACACTGACATGGGAATCTACTTCATCAACGACCCCGACGGGTACTGGCTGGAGGTCATTCCTTACAGGTAGGCCTTTGCTGGTTGGAGGCCGGCCCTGAGGCGGGGCGGCAGGCGATTGGTGACAGAACTTGTCTGAGAAAAATCCTGAAATCAGAGTACACCCCGGCGTATAATTAAGAGTAGTGACTACTTAAGCTGTAGCCACTCAAAGGGGGTGTAACTATGAAAAAGAAGGAATGGAAAAAAGTTCTCGCCTGGGCCATAGTGTTCATCTTTATTCTGAGCACAGTTCCGGTATCTCCCTCCACTGCGGCGGAGATTGCGGACAGCGTCTACATAAACGGGAACATCTACACCATGGACGAGGATCAGCCAAAGGCTACCGCCCTGGCGGTGAAAGGGCAGAAATTGATCTTTGTGGGCAGTGACGCCGGAGCGAAGGGTTACGTGGGGAATAATACAAAGGTCACGGATTTGAAGGGGAAAACCGTGATTCCCGGCCTGATCGAAGGGCATATGCACGTTCCGATGCTCGGGGAGAACCTGCTGAAGATCGATGCTTTCTGGAAACCGAAGGCGGAAATTCTCGCAGCGGTAAAGGCTGAGGCGGCCAGGGTCAAGCCTGGGGAATGGATTACCGGATTTGGCTGGAACAACACAATCTGGGACGATAAATCCTATCCGACCAAGGAAGAGCTGGACGCCGTCGCACCGAACAATCCTGTGGTCATGGAACGGACGGACGGTCATATGATCTGGGTCAATTCAAAGACCCTTGAACTGGCGGGAATCACGAAGGATTCCAAGGACCCGCAGGGCGGTGAAATCCTGAGAGACGCCAAAGGCAATCCAGCGGGATGTCTCACCGACACGGCGGGAGAACCGGTTCAGAAGATCATTCCTGCCCTGAGTGATGAGCGGGAGAAGGAGGCGATTCTGGCGGCGCAGGACCAATTGCTTTCCTATGGCCTGACCAGCGCCTTGGACGCCGGTTCCAACGTTAAAATCATCAACCTTTTCAAAGAGCTTTATCAGGAAGGAAAGCTGAAGGTCAGGATCTATTCGCTGGTCGGCGGAGATTGGGGCGGAGCGATTCCGGGGCCGGAACGGGACTATATTAAAAACAATCCTCCCCAGAAAGAGCTCTACGACTATCACCTGAGCGTCAATGGGGTCAAACTGTTTGCGGACGGTTCCCTGGGGGCCAGAAGCGCTGCGCTGTTGAAAGACTACAGTGACAGGCCCGGACATATCGGGAATTATCAATATTCGGACGAGGAAATCTACAAGGTAATGAAGGAAGTCTATGACAGCGGGTATCAGATCGCGACCCACGCCATCGGCGACGGAGGGGTGGATCAGGTTGTCAACGCGTATGAGAAGCTGATAAAAGCAGATCCGAATGCGGACCGCAGACTGCGCATCGAGCATTACCAGATCGCGACCCTTGATGACATCAAGAGAATCAAGACTCTCCATATTCTTCCTTCGATGCAGCCAACCCATGCTACGTCCGACAAGACGATGGCGGAAGACCGGATCGGCGCGGAGCGGATGAAGGGCGCCTATGCCTGGAGGAAGATCATTGATGCGGGAAATATCATCATCGGCGGCTCCGATGCTCCGGTGGAGCTGGTGAATCCGTATCACGGCCTCTACGCGGCTGTTACGAGAACGGACAGGGCCGGACAGCCGGAAGGCGGCTGGTATATCGAGGACGCGATGACCCGGGAGGAGGCGCTGAAAGCCTTTACCGTATGGGCGGCTTACGGGCAGTTTGAAGAAAACCTCAAAGGATCGCTCAAGGTCGGAAAGCTTGCCGATTTTGTAGTGCTTGACAGGGATTATATGAAGTGTCCGGCCAACGAGATCAAGGATATTCAGGCTTTGACTACCGTTCTTGGCGGTGAGGTCGTCTATCAGAAAGATTCTTCAAAGACCTCTGTGATCTGGCAGGGCCTGCCGATCAATTTTGCCGTGGCGCCGGTGATTCGGGACGGCAAGCTGTATGTGGAAGCCGCGGCTCTGGCCGATAAGCTGGGGACAACTGTCGATTACAAGGCTGGAAGCTTTGAGCTTGTCATGACCAAGGACGGAAAATCTCTGAATCTGACGGTGGTTTCGATCGGTCAGACGGAGCTGGTTCCGCTCCGGGATGTTTTGGAAGGCTTTGAATACAGCCTGACCTGGAACGGACTGAGCAAATCCGTATCGATTGAATAAGTTGTAAAAAATAGTCGTAAAAATAAGACAATTCCGTAAAATAAAACTTGCTTTCCATCTGGCGGTATAGTATACTGAACTCGTTGCAATAAGCTGCAATGGATTGGTATTTTAAAACATACTCTCTTTAATTAATTTGGAGAAAGATCGTCTAAAATAGTAAATCCATTTTTATTAAGGAGGTAATCAATATGGAAGACAAAACATTGACTTGTAAAGATTGTGGATGCGAATTCACATTTACCGCAGGCGAACAGGAATTTTATAAAGAAAAGGGCTTTGAAAACGAGCCTCAGAGATGTCCTGAATGCAGAGCGGCCAAGAAAAGACAGAGAACGAACAAGTACTAATCCAAAAGGTTCGTTAGACAAAGAAGAAAAAAGCAGGTTGAAAAACCTGCTTTTTTAGCGTAGTAATGCCAGTCGAATTCGCGCAGTGGATAGTCAGTCGGCTTAGTGATAGCCGGTCGACGGAAGGGGACCTTATGAAACCGTTTCATCTTCTGACAGTCAGCATCTTAATATTGAGCCTGGTCCTGACGGGGTGTTACGGACGGTCGGTAGAAACCCAGAGTACGCCCGGGGAGGGGCAGCTGATCGATTCCGCTGAAGAGGATTTTAACAAGCTGTCGGAAGAAAAGAAAGAAGAGCAGCGCAAGGCCAGGGCAGAAGAGGAAGCGCGGAGAAAGGCCGAGGCGGGCGAATTTTATGTGCCGCTTCCGGCGCTGGGACAGGAGCCCGTGTTGCGTACGGTAAAGGCGAGGGCCCTGTACCTGACTGCCAATGTGGCAGGCTTCGATTTTAGTGAAGAGGATATCGCATATTACGCGGAATATATCAGGACCATGCGCGGTAAAGCCAAGGCGCCTGCAGACACGAGCCGTATGGATGAAATCAACAAGCTGGAAAAAGCTCTGGGGATCTGTGAAGCGACGGAGATCAACGCGCTGGTCATCGATATTAAAAATGACGACGGAGTGGTCACCTGGAAGAGCGATACGGAAATCGTCAATCAGGTTGGATCGAATTCCTCGTCGCCTTTTGAAAACTACGAAAAGCTGATGAATTATCTTACAGAAAAGGACATTTACCCTATCGCCAGGATCGTGGCCTTTAAGGACCCTTACTTTGCGGAAATCAGGAGCGAGCACGCGATCCGGTTAAAGGCCGGCGGCGTTTACCGGGATCATTCGGGAAAGATGTGGGTGAATCCTTTCGACGAATATGTCTGGAAATACCTGCTGGCAATCTCCAAGGAGGCCGCCCTCAGAGGCTTTGCGGAAATACAGTACGACTATGTGCGTTTCCCCGACGGTGCGAAAACCTATAACCCGATCACGGAGTTTCCGGGCCGGAACGACAGAGATAAGGACGAGGGGATCGAGGAGTTCCTGAAATATGCCAAAACGGAGCTGGAGCCCTATCGGGTTCGCATGTCGGCGGACGTCTTTGGCATTATCACCCACTCGTGGGACGATAAGCCGGAAGATATCGGCCAGACCTGGCGAAAAATTGCCAATCAGGTGGACTATATCTGCCCTATGATCTATCCCAGCCACTATGGCACGAGACTGTACGGCTTTGCCGTGCCGGACCAGCATCCCTATGAAGTCGTCCGGTCTGCGCTGCTGGAAGCCATAGAAAGGAACGCGGCTCAGAAAAAACCCGGAACCATCAGACCCTGGGTTCAGGGCTTCAACGCGTCCTGGGTCAAGGGCCATATTAACTATGACGCGGAGACGATTTCCGCTCAGCTGGCGGCGGCCATGGAGCTGGGAATCGACGAATACATCGTCTGGAACGCCTCGAATCACTATGATCCCATGACATTTTTCTACCATGACCGCATCGATAGAAACATCAGACAGGAAGGGGAAGATATCCTGTCGAGGACGCCGCAAGCGGCGTTAGACAAATATCTGGATGCAGAGAAAAACAGACGTTACAGCTTGCTCTATCTTTTGACGCCGATCACCGAACGCCAGGAGGACTACGATGCATTTGCCGCGGAGGCAGAAAAAAATTCCTCGGTTCTGAAAAGTTATAAGATTACCGGAATCGACAAGAATGAGGACGGTTCTTATTCGGCAGCGGTTGAAGCAGTGAACGGCAACGCTACAGGCTCGGGGATCAAAAACGAGGTGCTTTATAAAATCATTTTAGAGAACGAAGTCTATAAGGTAATCAGGTCCGAGTCCGATGGAAATGCGGAGTAAGGGGTGATTTACTTTTCATATTTCATCGGAACATACCGAATTCCGTTGGTAAGCTGTTCGTCTTCCGTGGCAGAAAAGCCGAGACGGCGATAGACCTCGACCGCATAAGGAGAGGAATTGACGGTGATAAAGCTGCTGTCGGTCAGCGGTATAATCTGCTCGAACAGCGTTCTTCCGACGCCCTGTCGGTGGTGTTTCCCACTTACGAAGAATAGTGAGATATGGCGGCCTTCGTCCCTCGTCGCAATGACTCCAAGCAATTCGTCCTCCTCAAAGGCACCGAACATGGCGATGGTCGCCTCTTTCTCCTGCCTGTCGATATGCGCCTTAAAAGAATCGATCCCTTCCTGTGAATAGTCCGGGCCCTCAAATTCCTGGAACACTTCCCATACCAGGCCCATTGCTCCCGGCAGTTCCGGTTTTGTTATCTTTTTAATTTCCATTGACGTTCCCCCTTGAACACGACGATTTCCCATATCGTACCATATTCCAGACAAAAAGTATTTATCTGAATCAAAGATTTCGTGAAAAGGGCATTGACAAAACGGCCAAAATCTCGGATAATATTAAGTACCGAAACGGAATCGTCGTTTTAGATGATGAAGATCGGTAAATGAATACGGGCTTATAGCGCAGCTGGGAGCGCGCCTGACTGGCAGTCAGGAGGTCAGGAGTTCGATCCTCCTTAGGTCCACCATAAAAAAGTAACTCTCCATGTGAGAGTTACTTTTTTATTGCAGTTAAGGAAGGAGGATCGAACTCCTGATTACTGTGTGAGATCCTCATTGCCCATTTTACGCGACTTCAGTCGCAATGTAAAATGGGACAGCGTAGTGCGCGAAGCGCACGGAGGAGCAGACGCAGTCTGCGTTAGGTCCACCACGGCCAGGATTCTCTCGATCAACGCTCTTGTTCCTATCATATTGACTGCTCTTCTTAGATTGTAAGCAGTCTCGATTTTGCAGGGATTCTGATCTTTATGCTTCTAATGAAGCGTGATCAATAACTAGCACGCAATTTAAGACTTCTATGAAATTAATTCAAATAAAGCAATTACAATTTGGCCAGGATTGTTTTAAAGTATCCATAAGTCCTGTCGAACGATGCTATTTCCATTTTTTCGCCTGGTTTATGAATGCCGATGGTATTTGGACCCAATGTTATGACATCCATATTTTTGATGTGTTGTACGATAGTACCAACATCTGTTCCAACATGTGCGGCAACGGCTTTCACATTATTACCTGTCGCTTCTTTGTATACTTCTTTCCATAGTTGATGCATAGGAGCATCTTCGCTATAAGTATGACCTGCATAGTCATAAATTGTGTTCCAGGCAGCTCCGTATCGATTTGCTATAAGAAATGCCTGGTCGCTTATTTCCTCAATCTGCGAGGCGAGAGCGCTTCGGAACATATAACCAATTGTAACAGTGTCATCTTTGGTATTGACTACGCCAAGATTTCTAGAAGTGATGACCAAGCCGTCTCCTTCTTGGCCATTTTTTACAATAAGACCCAGACCATTGGACATGAATCTTCTCATGTAAGCTCCGGTAGGCAGAAGCAACAATAATTCAATGATATTTTCTGTTGAAAGCCTATCCATAGATTTCCCTGTACTCTCAGCTGATGAAATAGAAATGGATACTTCTGGATCTGTACCGGCATATTCTTTTCTGATTTTTTCAGTCAAAACTTCAGATAAATGGTTCGCCACGTTTGAATGGCAAGCGGCACAGGTAAATACAGCTTCACATGCTCCGGCAATATTGTTTCTTGCAGTACCTCCATCAAAAGACACTAGGTTAATGTGAATATCCTTCATCAGTGTGTAAAGGTATCGAGTACAAATTTTTATTGCATTAACTTGATCCCTTCCGATATCTAAGGCGGCATGTCCACCAACACCTCCACTCACTGAAACTTTAAATGCAGGTTTTTGATCCGACTCGAATTGTACTCTCTTTATAAAGTCACCACCCTTGACACTTGTTGTTGAGATCCAGGATAGTCCCTCATCGAAAATATCAAAATTGATAAGTTTCTTAGCTTTGAAAATAGAGTAATCAATAAATTTTGGACCTCCGATACCAACCTCTTCCTGAACCGAAAAGAAACATTCCAATGGTGGATGCTGTAGTTCATTATCATCTAAAGCTGCGAGCATGTAAGCAACACCGTGACCACAGTCGGCTCCGAGAGTTGTGTCTTTCGCTTTAATCCAACCATCTTCAATGAAAAGTTTTAATGAATCTGTCCTAAAATTAAAATCAGAGTCGGGTAATTTTACACAAACCATATCGGTATGCGCTTGAAGCATGACGGGTGGGTGGTCTTCGTAGCCCGGAGATGCTTCCTTTTTGATTACGACATTCCACAATTCATCCCTGTACCACCATAAATTACGGTCTTTTGCAAACTGGACGAGATATTCTGATATTGCTTCTTCATTAAATGATTCATGGGGAATAGCGCAAATGTCTTCGAAAAATCTTCTATGTGGGTATCCTTTGTGTTCCATAACATATTGCATGATTTTAACCTCCTGTTTTTTAAAAATCTATAAAAGATTGATGAAGTTTAGCTTTTTAGTTATTGATTACTTTAATTTACCAATTCTAAAAAAACTTCTACAAGAATATTAAGCAATAATTGTGCCACAATAAAAGTTCGCGTTTTACGGGCTTCTGAGTATTATTTGCCGATTTAAAAATTGCATATTGACAAAAAATTGCGCATATGCAATATTGTTTTTAGTTAAGGTATAATTCGTATAACAGAGACGGAGGATGATGATATGGAAGGATTTTATTCACAAGATGACTATTGGAAGCTAATGGAGTTTACCGTATATAACTCTTGGATCGGCTGTATCATAGCAAATCATGAAGGGAAATATCTTTACACAAACAAAACATATGAGCAGATTACGGGAATATCACCCGCTGAAATGATTGGCTCGTCTATTGAACTTGCTCGTGGTAAAGCGTTTCTTAGCCAATATTCATCGACCGCATTGGTTCTCAAAGAAAAAAAGGAAATATTGATTGAACAGCAGCTCCGGGACAGAAGCATTCTTGTGAGAGGCACGCCATATTTTGATGAAAGCGGACACGTTAAATATGTTCTGTCTCAGTTGTTCAACATCGATAAATTGAACCGCCTTTATATTGAAGCTTCGACGAATTCCCGGAAAGGTTGGGAGCACTTTGATAAAGTCGAGACGAAAGCGAATGAAATAAAGGAAGGCTCGATTGATTATATTATCTATAAGAGCGAAACCATGTGTAAGGTCATGGAACAGTCCAAATTGATAGCAAAGTCTGATGTTACTGTTCTGCTTCTCGGAGAATCAGGAACTGGAAAGGAACTGGTGGCTAAATATATCCACCAGGCAAGTTCTCGTAGCGGGGAACCTTTTATTCATATTAATTGCAGCGCGATCCCGGAAAATTTGTTGGAATCCGAATTTTTCGGTTATGAAGCGGGTTCTTTTACGGGTGGATCTAGCAAAGGGAAAAAGGGTCTTCTGGAATATGCAAATAACGGAACCGTTTTGCTTGATGAAATAGGCGATATGCCATACCACATGCAGGCTAAAATACTACGTGTTCTACAGGAAAAAGAAATCATGAGGATCGGAGGGAATAAGCCAATTAAATTAAATGTCAGATTCATCGCTTCAACGAATGCTGACATACTCACCCTAATCAAAGATAAGAATTTCCGCTCAGATCTCTACTACAGACTCAGCACGGCTTGTGTCAAAATTCCGCCGCTCAGGGACAGAAAAGAAGATATACCTCTGCTGATTGATTATTTTTTAAGGGAATTCAATAATGAGTACCATACACATAAAAAAGCTGGAAAGAGTCTACAGGAGAAACTGATGAATCTGCCGATGCCGGGAAATGTAAGAGAACTCAGGAATATTATAGAACGCTTAGTCATAATGACCATAACAAACGAATTAGGTGTAGATGATCTAAACGATGTGCATTTAGAT
>CAMJRV010000058.1 GCA_946408315.1 uncultured Bacillota bacterium
TATCAGGAATTCCATGAGAGCCAGAATGCCGGGCCGGTCGGAAAAGGTCCCCGTCTCGCGAAAAGCGCAAAGCTGCAGATAAACGGCTATCATCCAGCCTTCGGTATACATCTTGATGCTTTCCGCAATTTTCGGTGTAATGGAAATTCCGGCAAGGGAGTAATAACGGCGGATATCTTCCGCGTCCAGCCGCAGATCGGCAAAAGTAATGTGCAATACCCTGTGCCCGGCGACGCGGGCAAGCAGATCCCGCCTGAGCACCTGAGTTATAATGATGATATGTAATCTTCTGCCGCCATGCTCGACAAGAGCGGCAAAAAAATCCGGCAGCAGGGCCTCCTGCAGAAAGTGGAAATTGTCGATTACAAGATAGGCTTCATGACCGCAATCGATGGATCGCAGGGCATCGGCGGCCTCACCGACGGTAGCAGCATTGGGCAATTCGATATGCAAGAGGCGCTGCCCTGCCCGGCTGTCAATCTGATCGATCTTCCGGCATAGACGGCGAAACGCCGCCCCTGGCGCTTCATCTACGGCGGTGAACCAATAAACAGGCGTATTTTTCGGAACGGAGGTTTCAAGATAATCCCGCACGGCAGTAGTCTTGCCATAGCCGGGCGGGGCCTCCACGATGGCGGCAGATACAACCTGCAGGCTGTCCAGCTTTTTCTTCAGCCGCTGGGAATAATAGTGCGGTTCGCCTTGAGATTCGTGCTTTTGATTCACCTCGCCGCCTCCTTTATTACGGTCTTTTCCATAGCGATTCGGCTGCCTCCGGGATATCCGATTGTCACCGCGGATATCGTTCGTTGCCGATTGCTCCATTTATATTTTGGTAAATTATACCGCATATTAAGGGCGTTGTAAAACGCATCTGAGATTCTGTAATATCCTGCCTGCATTTCTCATCATTTAACCTGCTTTATTTGATTACAATCCAATAGGCATATTGTGTTTAGTCCATTGTAGCGTGATCGCTTGCGTTTGCAGTAGATTAGCTGTCGCGCATTTGCCTCAATAAAAGTGTCGCCATCTCAATGGACAAGGCTATACAAAGCGACAACAGCTCGTCCTTAGAATTGGCAATATCAACCTCATAGTTGTCTCCCCAGACATTTTTCTTTTTAGTGAGGTGCATAATCACATTACCGTTTAAATCACTCATTCGATAGTTGTGGGCAGGAACATCGCCAATAACTTCCCAGTCAATGCCGTTTATAGAATAGGAAGCACCAAGAGTGAGTCTGCGTTTTACGGTGGCCCTCTTTGTTCCTCCAATAAACACGTCGTATTTTGGTACAAGCAGAGAGAGCCTTTGCCGGATAGTTGCCTTTACATCTCCCGCCATATCGGTAATACAATAATGCTGAAATACCGGCCAAATACCGCCTTTTACGAGAAAAGTGTCTTCACCGGTTTCAGTTTTGATTGTAAATGTATCGCGCATTGTTAGTCGCTTTTGAATGATGTAGTATTTCATTCGCACCCTCCATGAGTTATTGGCGCACCTTCCTATACTGCATGAACACTCGTTTCTGAGAAAACTATATCACGATTTTTTACAATTATCAACATATATTGTATTATTTTACTATTCGTTTCCAGGCTGACAGATCTCAGGCAAGTATAAAAAAGTGCACCTTTTTATGGCTTATTTCTTTTTGACTTCTTTATTCACTGATTCCATGCATTCAAGACCTTTAGTCACAGAATCCTACACCTTACTCGTTTTCCAGTAGTAAAAAAGGGCACTTTGGCTAGTGTCATGTGGTACTGCCAAGTGCCATTCCAATTTGTAAGTTTCAACGCTTATTCTTTTTTTATTGATACAGGATATAACGCGGTATTAAGAAGTATTTTCGCGTTCTGCTATCAAATTTTCTTTATCAAATCGCCTAGCACAGGCAGATCATTGGTTACTGTTAGATACACGTCTTCCATGCGCAGGGTTTGATATTTATGTGCCGCAACATCTCTGAATCCGGCAACTTCTCGCCATGGAACCTGTTTATGTTGATCCACTAGCTCTCTGGTAAGGCTTTTTACAAGTTCGCCAATATTGATCAGCGTCATGCATACTGCACGTTTCAACTTTTCATCGTCAAGAAAAGTATCCTCGCTTACGTCTCTCACCAGATCCACAGCAATATCTATTTCTTGTAAAATTTTATTTAATATCTGCCGATCTCTATTGTTCATAAACCGGCACAACCTTTCCTAATGTGATCATTGAATCTTTCGGAAGTGGGCCATGAATAACATCGACACTTGTATTAAGTTCACTTTCTAAGTGATACTTCAATCTTGCAAGGGTAAGCAGAGAAACTGCGGGAACAGTAAATTCGACCAATACATCAACATCACTGTTGTTATTGGCCGTTCCCTCAGCATAGGAACCAAAAACGTTCACAGTTTTGATCGAATAGTCAGGAGCGATTTTTTGCACTGCCTCTTGTATTATTGGTATAGAAAGCATACCGTCACCTCCTCTATAGTTGAATTATATCCAATAAAGGTGGTTGTTGCAACATTTCACTAACGAATGTAACAACATATTTACGATGTTATCTAGGTAGTGGAAAAATATTTTGCTTTATATCTTTTCTTTTCCATACAGGAATCCTCTGCAAAAAAGGGCAGAACTACTGATTTTCCCAATGGTCCCATTGGTGGGCAACGCAAGCTGCGCTTGCTCCTCCGGTCTCTTCGTTCCCTTCGCTGTCGCATTTTCCATTGCAGCTAACCTTCGCCTGCGGCTACGCTGTCCGTTTTGCCATCAAAGCCTCTGCAAGCCTTCGGGCAAAAAGGCAAGCTGGGGAAAATCCGCATGGGACACTCTCACCCACCGTGGGTTCGAGTCCCACGCGCAACTTCAAAAAATAAAAATACCACCGTTCGGTGGTATTTTTATTTTTGGCGGAGAGCATGGGACTCGAACCCACGGGGCTTTAACACCTTACTCGCTTTCCAGGCGAGCTCCTTAGCCACTCGGTCAACTCTCCAAGACCTGTGTACCGCTACAAGACACATTTAATAATTTAACACACATTGTCCATAAATGCAAGTACTTGCGCAAATAATTATTTGCGCTTAAATGTATGGATTTTCTTGCTTATATTTCCATAAATAATTTGAATCTTTCTCGCATTTGAAGTATAATTTTCCCGAACAGGAGGTCGTCTCTGATATATGGAAATTAGAAAGCCGAATCTATCCTTCGATCTATGGCGAGAAAAAATAATCCGTGTCTTCTACATAATCATTGTTTTGATTTTCACTGTAGAAGTCGTAGTATTTTTCGCTTTTCGGGGGCATGGCCTCATAAGCGAGGGTGTTACCGACTTTCAATATATCATCAAGTATATTCTCCTGCCCACGCTGGTTAACATAATTTTAGTTACCGTCTGCCACCAGATCAACAAAATGAGCATCAAGCCTCAAATCAAAAACTATTCTATCCTGATCACCCTTTCCCTGTTTGCCGCCGTAATCGCTTTCGTCCATTATATTGTCGAAGCTGTTCTGACGGTTTTCGCAATTCCTGTTTTTCTGACCATACTATTCGGAAAAAAAAGAATAACCGGAGTGATCGCGATCATCAACGGTATTTTGCTCATTTTCTCCACGGCCCATTCCGCAATGTACAGCAATTCCGTCTTTTTTTACCTGAATGCGGTCGTTGCGTTCACACTTCTGGTTTCGGCATATCTGCTGAGCACCGTCTTAATTGCTTATAATAAAGCGAACAGCGATTACATCTACACAAGCTATAAAACACAGGTATCTCTGAATGAACAGGCCAGAAACGACTCTCTGACAGGGTTATACAACAGAAAGACCTTTCAGTCCCTGTTGAAGCTTACCATGGAGAAATCGAAGAAATTAAAATCCCCAATGTCGCTGGCCATCATCGACCTGGATGATTTTAAAGAAGTCAACGACACCTTCGGCCATCTGGAAGGGGATCAGGTGCTGCTTCAATTCACCGAACTGATTAAACAGCAATGTAATGATGTCGAGGCCCATGTTTCTCGCTACGGAGGAGACGAATTCGCGATCATTTTCCCCGGCGCTTCCAGAGAACTCGCCTATCTCCGGCTGGAAGCCTTGCGCCAGCGCTGCAGACATGTCCATCATGCCAAGGTCAGATCCGGAAAAATCAGCTTCAGCGCAGGAATTTCCCACTATCTCGAAGGAGATATGGATGAAACGCTCCTGTTTCACCAGGCCGATTCCGCCCTGTATCTGGCAAAAGAAAACGGAAAAGGCCAGACTTCCATCTATTCGCAGCAATGATTGATGCGCTCTGTCTTATGGAGATCCGGCCCTTTATCTTTTATGGGAAAGCCGCCGTTACTTTAAGGAATTCCTCACAGCGCCTTTCATTTCGTCCTTGTCAAGCACATCCCTGTGCCTGATTTCCTTCGTTTCCAAGCCTTTTAATCCTGCGGGGATTCTCACCCCGGTCTTTTCGTGCAGTGCCTTTACATTGGCGAATCCGTCTTTCTCGATATCCAAACCGATGGAGGCTGCTACGCTGTCTGCAAATTTATAGGCGCTTGCAGTGGATGCGATCACCGTTACAGTCTCATCTCCGGTCGCCTTTCTGTAATTTTCATAAACTTTATATGCCACCGCAGTATGGGTATCCATGAGATAGCCGTTTTCCGCATACATCTTTCCGATCGACGCATTGGTTTCCTCAACCGTCGCAAAATCAGCCCAGAAGTCCGAAAGTCCTGTTTTGATCCCCTCGCTGACTTCATATTTCTTGTTCTTTTCCAGACTTTCCATCAACCCGGCAACCGCTGCGCCGTCACCGGCGCTCAGATGATAGAGAAGCCGTTCGAGATTGCTGGAGATCAGAATGTCCATGGACGGAGAATTGGTCAGATAGAATTCCCGCTCCACGTCGTAAATTCCGGTGTTGATAAAATCGCTCAACACCTTGTTTTCGTTCGAGGCACAGATCAGCCGGTTTATCGGAATGCCCATTTCCCTGGCGTAATACGCCGCAAGTATATTTCCGAAATTTCCGGTCGGCACCACGACATTGATCTTATCGCCGGCACAAACCGCGCCTTTTTCCAGAAGCTTGGCGTAGGAATAGACATAATAGGCCACCTGAGGAATCAGCCTGCCGATATTGATGGAATTCGCCGAGGAAAGCTTGCAGCCGAGCTTTTCCAGCTCATCCGCAAATTCGCTGTCATTAAATATTCTCTTCACACCGGTCTGGGCGTCGTCAAAATTCCCGCGAATGGCAAACACGTGAGTATTCTGCCCTTCCTGAGTCGTCATCTGCCTCTCCTGGACCTGACTCACCCCTTCGTTCGGGTAAAAAACGATGATTTCCGTGTTCGGCACGTCTGCAAATCCTTCCAGAGCCGCCTTACCCGTGTCTCCGGAGGTTGCCGTGAGCACCACGATCTTCTTGTCTTCTTTTTCCTTCTCCATCGCCGTCGTCATCAGATACGGCAGGATGGAAAGCGCCATATCCTTAAAGGCCGCCGTCTTTCCGTGGTACAGTTCAAGGAAATAGGCTCCTCCCGCCTCGACCAGCGGAACGATCTCGGCAGCTTCAAACTTATCGTCATATGCGCCGTTCACACAGCGCTGGAGTTCTTCTCCCGTGTAATCGGTAAAAAAGCGGTGGATCACCTCAAACGCAATCTCCCGATACGTCTTTCCCTTCATATCCTCCAGGGCAAACGGCAGCTGCGGAATGCTTTCCGGAACGAAGAGCCCTTTATCTTCGGCGATTCCCTGAATGACCGCCTGTGCCGCGTTTTTGATCTCTCCGCTTCCTCTTGTACTTTTATATTTCATCTGTCATCTTCCTCCCCGACAAAAATTTGTGTTATTCAAAATCGAAACAGTCTTTCGATACAAGTCGTAATTAATATTTAATTTTATCAAAAGATGGCTCATTAAACAAGATAAATAAAAAAGCCGAGGTGTGGAATGAAGAAGCGCACCTCTTCCTCAAAAACGAAAAATACCGAAGCGAAAGCTTCGGCATTTTTCTCTTGGTAACCCGTAGGGGAGTCGAACCCCTGATTCCGCCGTGAGAGGGCGACGTCTTGACCACTTGACCAACGGGTCTCATAGTAATTAATTTTACTGCATACAACTCAAAAATGCAACTGTTTTTTGAAACATCATATTATGAAAAGAAAAGCTTTAAACATAACCCTATGAAAGCAAGGAGAGGAATATGATGTTTAATCCGAATTGCTACAACCAAATTCCCAAATTATGCCTGGCCCCCGAGCTTAAACCGACCGATCCCGCGCCCAGTTCGGCGTCGCCTGATCAAATTGTTCCAAACAGGTACCCGTCCTTTGGTCCGTTTGAAAATCTGGAATGCATTGCGTTCAGCCATGTGAACCTGGTGAACGAAATGAGATACCTTTGGCTGCAAATGGTCATCTGGTCAAGGGCATATATCAGTAACAGCACGGCAAAGCCGGAGGCCCTTCACGCGGTCTATGAAAGATTACATTTAGTCCCTATGGGATTCTATAACTACATGAATCTATTTTTTGGTCAAGGGATTGCAGAGCAGTTCCTTCAATTGCTGGCGCAGCATATCGTCATATTTTCAGAACTGATCAACGCTATGACTGCGGGAGACCAGCATGCGGCAAACCTGAGCAGGTCGGCATGGTACGGAAATTCCAAAAATATTTCCGCCTTCATGGTTCGTCTCTGCAATTTATGGGAGTACAACGAATGGTTCGATCTGCTGAACAAATACCAGAAAATGCTTCTTGACGGAGCATTTGCAATCCTCACCGACGATCATCGGAAGGAAATCATAATTTACGACCGGCTTCAGTCCCATTCGATGCGCATAGCAGACTATATGTCAAAAGGAGTAATGCATAATCTCTAGGAGCCGGACAAACGCCTCCCCATAAAGGCTCAAACGCGCTGTGGAGAGGCATCTGAAAGTTTTTTCGGCTCTATTGACCAGTAAAATACCGGTTTATTCCGTAAGCCATGTAGTCCGCGATATTCAGCGCCTGGCTTTCCATACTTTCATATAATGTAATTTCGTCCTCATACCGGCCTGCCAGATAGGCTACCGATTCAAGAAGTCCCGTCGAGTAATAGTCATGGAGGATTTTCTTCCAGATCTCCTCATCCCAGTATGGATTGATTTCAGCCAGGTAGGCTGCCATTCGGTCCACATTCTCATAGAGTTGTTGTGTATTTTTGTCTATCAATTCTCTGTCTCCCGACTTTTCCGCAAAGAGAATCTGAATCCATAGCAAGAGCTGTTCCCGCATCATGCCCTCAATGCGCCGGGCGATTGTCTCGCCGAAAAATAGCGACAGGATATTTCCGATTTCGGTAGGAGCATAGTACAGCCGTTGGCCGATCGCATCCAGATCTCCGAGATCCGCGGCAAAGCTTACGAGAAAGGCCCGTCTCCACATGGGGATATCCTCCCAAACTTTTCTCAGCGTGTTGATTAGGTTCATCTGTCCGTAGGTGATCGTGTTTCCTGCATTTTTATTTGAATCTGCCAATGAATCCGCCTCCCGATACTTTTTTTATGATTCCGTCATTTCACTTTTATTATAATATGTCGCAAGTCTTTTTCAGTTGCGCACCTGGGGCGCAGACAGCTGGGAATTTTTCCGTTGAATCAAAATTGGGCACAGTATATAATGGATGAGGTAAAATCATTCTTGGACGAACCCCCAGGAACAAATGGAGGATAAAATAATATGGATTACAACAAACTGGCGGAACTTCTCTTTCCGCATATTACAAAAGCGCCTGAGGATTACGAAACGCTCTACCCGGAAAGAAACCTTCCTGCCGGCGCAAAGGTGACCCGGCTCGGTCCGAGCCCGACAGGTTTCATTCATCTGGGCAATCTTTACGGAGCCTTCGTGGACGAGCGACTTGCCCATCAAAGCGGCGGGCTCTTCTATCTCCGCATCGAAGATACCGACGACAAGCGTCAGGTGGAAGGCGCTGTGGAAGCGATCATTTCCTCGCTGGAATTCTTTGGAGTGACCTTTGACGAAGGCGCTTCCATGGAGGGGGACCGGGGAAATTACGGTCCTTATTACCAGAGCCTCCGGGCGGAAATCTATCAGACCTATGTGAAACAGCTCGTTCAGGGCGGCCACGCCTATCCCTGCTTCTGCACAGAAGAAGAGCTGAACGCAATTCGCGAGGAACAGGAACGGCTGAAAGAGAATCCCGGCTATTACGGCAGATGGGCTAAGCATAGAAACCTTACGCTGGAGGAGATTCAAAACCGTCTGGAGCAGAAGCTGCCCTTCGTTGTCAGGCTGAGATCTCAGGGCACCCATGATGGCCCGGAAGAAGATATCCGGACGATTTCAGTCGAGGACGGCATCAGAGGTACCTTGACGATGCCGGAGAATAATCAGGACGTCGTTTTATTGAAGGCAAACGGAATTCCGACCTACCACTTCGCCCATGTGGTCGACGACCACCTGATGAGAACGACTCATGTGGTCCGGGGCGCTGAATGGCTGCCGTCTCTGCCGATCCACGTGGAGCTGTTCCGGACCATGGGCTGGCCTCTTCCGATCTACTGCCATACGGCGCAGCTCATGAAGATGGAGGACGGCAACAAACGGAAGCTCTCCAAGCGAAAGGACCCGGAGCTTTCTCTGGATTATTACCGCAGCGAGGGCTATCACCCCAGGGCGGTGAGAGAATATCTCCTGACGATACTCAACTCCAATTATGAGGAATGGCGCCTGGAAAATCCCGACGCGGCTCAGGAAGATTTTGAATTTACCGTGGAAAAGATGAGCAATTCGGGAACCCTGTTCGACCTCGACAAGCTCAACGATATCAGCAAGGATGTTCTCGTCAGAATCTCTGCTGCAGAACTCTGCGATTTCCTGATCGACTGGGCGAAGAAATACAGGCCGGAGCTTGTCGAGCTGTTTGTCGGGCGTGAAGATTATCTCACGAAGATCCTCGATCTCGGCAGACAGGGAGAAAAGCCGCGGAAGGACTTCACCCATGCAAGACAGATGTTCGAGTTCATCAGCTATTTTTATGACGACTACTTCAAGATCGAGGACGCTTACCCTGAAAACGTAAGCGAGGAAGACAGAAAAACCATCCTGTCGGCCTATCTGGAAAGCTACGACCACAGCGACGATCAGTCCCAATGGTTTGACAAGATCCGCGAGATTGCGGCTGTAAACGGATACGCGGCAAAGCCGAAGGATTATAAAAAGAATCCGGAACTCTACAAGGGACATGTCGGCGATGTAAGCACGGTGATCCGGATTTCCCTGATGGGCCGCGCCATGTCTCCGGACATATGGGAAATTCAGCAGATCCTCGGAGAAGAAAAGACGAAAGAAAGAATTAAAAAAGTTTTGTAACACATTTCCGCGCCGCTTCATAAATTATACTACAAATCAATTATTTTTATAGAAGCAGGTGATTAAAAAATGTCAGAAGGATGTGGACTCCTTGGCGGAGAGGGAATTGATACCAGCTTACTGTTCTTCTTCTTGTTACTGGTAATCATATTCTGTAACTGTTACACAAGATAGAAAAGTCTGCCCGCGGGCGACTTTTCAACCACTGGCAAGGGCTGTCGCACTTCGAAATCGTGCGACAGCCCCGTTGATTTCCAGGCTCGGTCCGTTTACAAAACCGCGTTTTCAGCGGTTGCGGCTTCGGATCGAGCCCTCCTATATCTGAATGTCTAAGCCGCCTTCCGCGGCCGCTTCCGTGCTGGCGGAGGCCTCCGCGCCGACAGCGGTTTTCATCCCGGCATCGTCCGGCCTTATCCCTGCGAGGTCCAGCTTTGTTCCAGCGTCCCAAAATCCCCGACCGCATCCGCCCTTTTGCTTTTCCC
>CAMJRV010000059.1 GCA_946408315.1 uncultured Bacillota bacterium
CACTGCGGCGCTTGCGGAGAGTTATGCTCAAAATGGAGCGACGCTCAATAATGCAATAGAAGAACTGCAGGATAGAATCGCAGAACTGCAAGGGTATAAAGCGGAGGCGGACCAATTGCAGTCTTATTTTCTTACCATGCCTTGTTCGGATGCGGAATGTGAAAGTCCCGAGACATGTGTCGATTGGACTCACCGTCTTCTGGTCACCGAGGGCACCAACCGCACCGCTGCTGCCGATAAGTTTACCGAAGCATTGAGAACATTCAAGAACGATATCGACAGAGATATCAAGATTGTGGGAGCTCTTTCTACCGGAAATATCGATAAAGAACCTCTTCTGCAGCTCGCAAACAAAAATGGCAATTCCTACTATAATAACACTGCTGCAAAGACTTCTCTGGAGAAAATAAATGCCGCCATATCCTACCTGGATAAGGGCGGATATAACGAAGGGAGCTATGAGAATTATCTTAATTTATATTTAGAGCTTAAAAATCAAATTGCTTATAAATCAAACTTTAGCAACTATAACGTAGAATTTTCAAGTATACTTGGTTCTGGCTTTAAGATTACGGGAAATGATAGTGCCATTGATGCCTTAGTGGAAGGCACCCTCAATATTCTTCGAGCCGGAACGACTGCCGACAATCTGGACATGGTGTATAACCTCAAGGTAGATGAAATCGAGGGATATATTGATCGGGCTATCGCCTTACAAGGCACGGACGTTCCAGCCGATGGAACGTATTCTCAAGCAGAATTTGAGAAAGCAATTGAAGATTTCATTAAAAATGCCCAAAGAGATCTATCTGTTGCAGCCTTTCTGAAGAGTGGAGATCTTGATAAGGATCTTTCCTCCAGATGGACTGTGCTTTTCGGAGATGCGATTACAACCTACAAAGGAAAGAGTCAATCTGAACGTCAGGCGAACGCTATCCGCTTTTTCAGTGAAGGAGGATTTGGCTGGAACAGTGTTTCCCTCTCGCTTACGGCATCGATAGAATACAAATCCGCTTTCTATCCTGAATATTCCAGCGGATTGTTCGGTGTGTTGGCCAATAAAGCTAATGCTGTTACAATAATGAGCGGAACGATAGCGGATTTGGAAGACGGAAACAAATATATGACGCCGAAAGAACGGGCCAAGCTTAGATATGAACAGTCTTTGGCCCATCTGAAGGCTCTTAAGGAAAACCCGTCTGCCATTGTTGACGAGCTTATGAAAAACGATACAGAACTTAAAAAAACTATTACTGATTTAAATACGGTAATCGGCAGTCTGGATGCTATTATCCAGGCTCTGGATACCTTGCAAAGCATGGGAGTTGGCGCCGATATCCTCAACCCGATTCTAGAGCCGCTCGGACTGAAGTACGAGGATCTTGTCAAACTGAAAGAACTGAAGATAATCCTGAATAGCCTGCATATAGATACTTCGAGCGAGGAGGCTATTTCAGCATCCATGAAGCCGATCATTGGGGATTTGGTCGGCTGGGCAATCGATGGGGCCATTCTTACCGCCAACGCGACGGCCCTGCTTGGAACAGAAAATGCCTACAACGGAGCAGCAGATATTCTGGACGGGGCCAATCACACTCTCATGAATAATGCGGCGGAAGGGATCAAAACGACCCTGGGGCCCATAGTGAGTATTATAGAGCCGATCCGCCCGTATATTAACATGCTGAATGCCAGTGTCAAGCTGATGAATCATGTGATTACGCTCGCAGATCAGATCAACGGCCTCACCAAAGACTTTACCGCAGGCAAGCTTTCTGCGGCGACGTATACTATGGCCTATTCCCTGGACGACATGGCTGACCTGCTGGTGGCCTTTGACCAAAGCGGCATTGCCGGAAGTCTGTCAAAACTGCTGGAAAACGGTAAAGTCGGTGATGCTGTTGCGGACCAGACTGCCGGATTCCTGAATCAGTTGATCAATCAGTTGATCCAGCAGGATGTCGGAATTTCCGGTTCGGATCTGGGATTCCTGAAAGATACGGCCAACTCGCTTCTCCAGAACGGGCTGAAGAACCCCACGGCACTTGTGGATCTGCTTCGGACTTCCTCGAACATCCTGAAGCGGATAGCTGTGCTGGAAGGCGGGGCTCAAGATATCATCGACGGCAACTATGAGAGCGCATGGAATGCGTTGACGAACGATTTTGGCAGCATCTTCCGTCATACGGCAACCCTCTGGAATGAACTGATCGCACTGTTTGAAACCCCTGCCGCACAGGGAGCCAGCACCCTTGCTCTCGACCCGCAGACCGGAGAGATAAGCTTGGCGGCGGTGCAGGAGGATGCGTTCCTCACCTCCTTTGTACAGGGAATCAATCAAGAAGCGGTGGAAACCCTTGCGGTAATCAAGGATCCTTCCACCAGCAATGCGGAAAAAAAGGCTAAGATCAATGAGTTCAGGAACTTCCTGAAGGATATCGGTAAATTTGTAACGGCTCTTGAAGATATGAGCAAGAGCGTGAAGAGCGCCTGCGTCTGGGCGGATCACAATCTCACCAAACAGGAAGCCAGGGCGTTTACAGAGCAGTTGGCCCGCCACTATGTGGAAAGGATGAGAGACTGCGTCAGGTCCGGCTGGAACAGCGGCAGCTTGAAAAAAATCATTTCCGAGATGAAGAGCGCCGCGGATGAGATTCGGGATATTCTCTGCTTCATCAAGTCGACGGGCGATCTTAAGATTATTGCAACCGAGGGCGAGGGAGATGTATTCTATACGTTCTCAACCAATTACGATGAACTGCGGACGAAGCTCGACCCTGTTCTCAAAGAGCTTGGAATAAGAACCGGATATACGGTATATACGGTCAATTCAGATGTGAATTTGTTCCGGATCGGCGGTGACGATGAAAATGCGCTGCTTGCTGCCGGTGATTTAGAGTCAAAAACGTATCAGGTAGAGGTGGCCTACAAGCTGTTCTTTGATGTATGCGGTCATGGAGTTGTCTGCCCCCTTGCGACAACGCAAGTCGATGTGAAAATCGGAGGAGGACCGGTTGACCCCGAGCCTGTTTTGGCCGGCATTGCCGTCACCTCTCCTCCGACGACAAACACGTATACGGAGGGAGACACCCTTGACTTGACCGGGCTTGTTGTGACTGGATATTATGACGATGAGTCTGAACAAGAGATTCCTCTTGCCGACTGCACCTTCAGCCCGTCACCGGGTGCAACCCTCGATACGGTGGGAACGATTACGGTCACCGTCTCCTTCGGAGGTTTTGAAACGACCTTTACGGTCACGGTTAATGGGAACGGAGGAGAGCAAAAGAAGGACGTCACAGTAACCTTTGATCCGAACGGCGGAAAGCTTGCGGCCGAAGCCGCTAATACCGTAACCGTGAAGGAAGGTACGGCCGTTTTACTTCCCAATGTTGAAGCTTGGCCCAATCACGTATTTAACGGGTGGTCTGACGGAACAACGAAGGTTGGAACAGCCGGAGAAAGCTATACTGTGAATTGGGATATCAAGCTGATTGCTCAGTGGACCGATAATACGCCTTCCAACCCTGGAGGAGGCGGAAGCGGCGGAGGAGGATCGTCTTTGGTTCAAATTCAGGATGAAGCAATTCCTCTTGGTGGCCTATTCTCCCTGATGTCCCTCAACGCCGAGCCTAAGAACGGCATCGTGTATTATACCGATGGCGGGAAGACGATCTTTGTTCCGTTCTGCTTCGTCATCGGCGATAAGATATACTTCTTCGGGCAGGTTGGAATCGAGTATCATGTCAAAGCAAATCCGAAGCAGTTTAAAGACGTCAACGGGCACTGGGCTTACGACAATATCATGGCCATTACGGAAAGAGAAGCCTTCCAGGGCTACCCGGACAACAGCTTCCAGCCAAACAGCTCCATGACCCGCGCGATGCTGGCGGCGGTGCTTGCCCGAATGGCTATGGTTGATACCAGTGCGTATACCATGCAGATTTTCGATGATGTGGCGCCGGGCGCCTGGTATGGACCGTCGGTAGCATGGGCCTTTGAGCAGGGAATCGTCACCGGCATGGGCAACAATAAGTTTAACCCCAACGCGAACGTCACGCGTCAGGAAATCTCAGTGATGCTCTCCCGATTCGTCGACTATATGCAGATCAGAATGAAGACGGTAGATTCCGCTCCGTTTGCAGACCAGGATCAGGCCAGCTCCTGGGCGAAAGCCGCCATCACCGATATGCAGAAATACGATATCGTGGGGGGCAAGTCCAATAACCGGTTTGATCCGTATGCCGACAGCACTCGTGCGGAAATCGCGACCATGCTGTATCGCCTGATACAGGCTTCTATCACATACGAGCAGGAGAACAATGCGAGTGCAGTGAAAAAGACAAATTAAAACCATAAGCGAAGAGGGGCCCGGAATGATTTTTCATCATTCCGGTCCTTTTTGTTTTGCTAGAGATTGACCGCGCTGTTCCAATCTGCCGTTTTCCCGGAACTTATAAGGGAATATGGAAATAAAGAAAAATATTTCCTAAATTTTCTTTTTAGATAAAGAATTTGAGGAATTAACCGATAGCTTATATAAGAAAAAGAAATCGGCTGATAACCAAAGCGAAAAAATGAAAAGTGGAAGGGAAGAACAGCGAAATGAAGGAAAAAACAAAATCGGATGAAATGCCCAGCCTCCGGAGAAAAAGTCTGGTAGGCAAAATTCTTTTGTTTATCGGAGTGCCGCTGGCAACTGTACTATGCATTGTGGGAATCATCACGATAAAGACAGTCGACCATTCTGTTTCCGATATAACAAAGAGTGAGCTTGTGGCCCGTTCCCAGGTGGCGGCAAGTGAGATCGATGCATCTCTCAGCGTTTATATCGAAGCTACGGTGAATATGGCGGCAAATACGCAGTTTGAAAACATGTGCAGAATTACGGGACCCGGGGAAAACATGATGGAAAAACCGGGTTATCCTGAATTTTTGAGGACGATGCAAAATGTTGCGGCTCAGGATACCGAGAACATCATGAATGCATGGATCGGTGACGAAGACAGCGATACGTGCACCGACTCGGACGGATGGATCAACGATCCGGGCTATGACGTGGCGACGAGAGAATGGTTTATCGCCGCGACAAAGGCGCAGGGATCAGCGCTGACCGTGCCTTATGTGGACGAGACGACAGGTCTTGTTGTGGTCAGTGCGGTGACGCCGATTTTCGACCAGAATAACGGTGGAATTATGGGGGTCGCCGGTCTTGACTTCAATATCGACAGCATTTATGGGATGGTTAAGGAGTACAAGCTTGGGGAAACGGGCTTTTACCTCCTGTTCAGCTCGGATGGGAACGTGATCTACCATCCGAATGAAGAGTATAAGAATGTCAATATTGCCGATACCGATTTGTCCGAAAACATAAAAGAAGCGGTCCTGAATAAAACGGTCGGGGAAATTGTTTATACGAACGGCGGGGAGCAGTGCTATGGGTATCTTTCCGAAATCGGAAATACGGGATGGATGGTAGCGACGGGTCTGCCGGAGAAGGAATTCAACGGTGCTGTCAAATCTGTGGAGACGACTACCATACTGCTTTTCCTGTTCGCGCTGGCATGTGTCCTCATCCTGACTCTCCTGATATCGAGGAGAATCGCAGCGCCGATTAAAAAGCTTGCGATGGCTGCGGACAAGATGGCCCTGGGAGATATCGACGTGGAGGTGACTGGGATTTCCGACTCCCGGGATGAAATCGGAGAGCTTACGGAAGCTTTCGGAAAAATGGTGGAGAATATCAGGTATCAGTCTCAGGTGGCAGAGAAGATCGCCGCGGGGGACCTGTCTGCCGAGGTGCAGCCGAGATCGGATAAAGACGTGCTTGGCATCAGTATGATGTCTGTTGTCGGTACGCTGAAAAAGCTCGTGGAAGAAGCAGAGAATATGACGGAGGCCGCTTTGGAGGGCAGACTGGATAACCGGGGGAATTCCGTGCAGTTTGAGGGCGGCTACAGAGAAATTATTGACGGGTTCAACAAAACACTGGACGCTCTTATCGACCCGTTGAAGCTGTCGGCAGAATATATCGAAATGATCAGCAGGGGTGATATCCCCGATAAGCTGGACTCGGAAGCGAAGGGGGATTTCAATCGGATCAGGGATAGCTTCAACCTGTGCATCGATGCGATCAACGCCTTGATCGAGGACGTGGAAGGACTCGCGGATGCGGCGGTCAACGGAAAGCTTGGAAAGCGGGCGGACGTCTCCAAACATGGAGGAGATTTTGCGAAGATCATAGAAGGCGTCAATCATACGCTGGATTCGGTAATCTCGCCTCTCAACGTCGCCGCAGGATATCTGGATCAGATCGGGAAGGGAGAAATCCCGGAGAAGATCACGGAAGCGTACAAGGGCGACTTCGACGATATCAAACAGAGCATCAACGCCTGCATCGACGGACTTGGCGCACTGGTGGAAGGAAATGAAGTTTTAAGAAGGATGAGCCTGAACGACTACACTGCCAAGGTGGAAGGTCAATCGCAAGGGATATTCCATGAATTATCGCAGTCCGTGAATTCGGTAAGCGACCAGATGAACCTCGTTCTGGAGATCATGATCAATGTAGCCAAGGGTGACACGTCGGATCTTGAGTCTCTCAAAGAGATCGGAAAAAGAAGTGAGAATGACAGCGTAGTTCCTGCTCTTATCCTAATGACGGAAGTCATCGACGCCCTTTACGAAGAAACGGGATTTCAATGGGAAGCCGCGATGCGGGGCGATTTGAAATTCCAGGGAGATAAGATGCGGTTCCCGGATGGAAAATATCGTTCGATCATCGAGGGGATCAATGAGACCATGGAGGCGGTGGTCGCGCCTATCGAGGAGACTCTGTCCGCATTGAGAGAGATGTCGAAAGGAAATCTGCAAGCCCGTATCAGCGGCGAGTATAAAGGGGACTTTATTGTATTAAAGGATGCCTTGAACGAAACGCTGAACAATTTGCATTCCTATATCGATGATATTTCGGCGACTCTTGCCGAGATCGGAAATGGAAACCTGAATCTGACGATCACGACGGATTACAAGGGCGACTTTGTACAGATCAAGGATTCTCTAAACAATATTATCGCTTCTCTGGGGCAGACCATGTCGGAAATCAACGTTGCGGCGGAGCAGGTGACGTCAGGGGCGAAACAGGTCTCCAACGGAAGTCAGGCGCTCTCTCAGGGCTCCACCGAACAGGCGAGCGCCATCGAACAGCTGACGGCGTCCATCACGGAGGTCGCGTCCCAGACGAAGCAGAACGCGGTTAACGCCGATCAGGCAAACCAGCTTGCTTCCGAGGCGAGGCGCAATGCGGAAAAAGGAAACGGACAGATGCAGCAGATGCTTGACTCCATGGAAGGCATCAACGAATCTTCCGGCAATATTTCAAAGATTATCAAGGTCATCGACGACATCGCGTTCCAGACCAACATCCTTGCGCTCAACGCGGCAGTGGAGGCTGCCCGGGCAGGGCAGCACGGCAAGGGATTTGCCGTCGTGGCGGAGGAGGTCAGAAGCCTGGCAGGCAGGAGCGCCAACGCGGCGAGAGAGACGACGGAACTGATCGAAGGGTCCATCAACAAGGTTAGGCAGGGTACAAGAATCGCCAATGAGACTGCGGCGGCACTGAAAGAAATCGTGGAAGAGATTGAAAAGGCGGCGGATCTTGTGAGCGGAATCGCCGACGCTTCCAACGAGCAGGCTTCCGGAATCGCGCAGATCAACCGGGGGATCGAACAGGTGGCCAAGGTCATTCAGAGCAATTCGGCTACGGCCGAGGAAAGCGCGGCGGCCAGCGAAGAGCTTTCCGGCCAGGCGGAGCTGCTGAAGGAAATGGTTGGCAGGTTCCAGCTGAATCAGGAGATTCTGTCATTGCCCGGAGCGGGAGCCGGCGTGCGCCAGGACCGGGGGCAGACAAGAAAAACCGATGTCATATCGATGGACAATGAGTTTCAAAAGTATTAAAAAATAATGGAGCGGGTTTTCCCGTTCCTTCCGGAAATCGGCTTTTCCCTGGAACAGAAAGGGAAAGCCGATTTTTTTCTGCCGATTGTCAGCCCTTATCCTGCTGTGATACAATGATTTCATAAAGGAGGTAGGGTACAGATGGAAAATATAAAAGCCGCCAATCGATTGAAGATTGATACTGTCATCAAAAATCTAAAAAAGCGTGGCATGGAAGGGCATTACTGCGAAACCGCAGCCGAAGCGCGTGAAATGATCCTTTCCATGATCGAGGATAAATGTGTGGTGTCCTGGGGAGGTTCGGTAACGGTCAATTCCCTGGGTGTGAAAGAAAAGCTGGCGGAAAGGGATGTTGAGATCATCGATCCCTACGGCACGCCTGATCCGGCAGAGTCCATTGACCGCAGGAGGAGGGGGCTTCTGGCCGACTATTATCTGATGAGCAGCAATGCGGTGACGATGGACGGCGAGCTGGTCAATATCGACGGAACGAGCAACCGGGTGGCTGCGCTGTGTTTCGGTCCGAAACAGGTCATCGTCGTAGTCGGAGCCAACAAGCTGGCACGCGGGCTTGACGACGCATTGGAAAGAGCGAAGCTCTATGCCGCGGTCCCCAACAACGTCAGGCTGAAGAGAAATACACCCTGTACCGTTACGGGTGATTGCAGCGACTGTCTTTCAAAGGACTGTATCTGCTGCAACATCGTAACGACGAGATTCTGCGGTACTCCAGGCCGGATTCAGGTGATCCTGGTCAACGAAAACCTTGGGTTTTAACGGCGGGGGGAATAAAGAATGGGATTGGGAAAAGGGTATGACATTGCTTTGGCAATCATTATTGTTGTATGGGCGGCCGGCTGCATGTGGCTTGCCGCTCAGGGGGCGAAAAATAAGAAAAATCCGAATCCGAAATTTGAAAAGGTACCGATTATCATTGGAATTTCAATTCCCGTTTTGATCGGAATCCTGGCGATCATCGGGGCAGTTTTTTTCTGATTTCATTACAAAGCGAGGGGCCCGGCTTTCTGACAGCAGGGAGAAGGAACGTAATATGATTTTTAACGAAGAACGTGTCTTATTGAAAAATGGGCGGGAATGTGTTCTGAGAAGCGCCGCGGGCACGGATGCGGAGGCGGTGCTTTCCCATCTGAAGCGGACTTCTGAGGAGACGGACTATCTCGTCCGGTATCCGGAAGAGGTCACTCTGACTGTTGCGGAAGAGGAAACGTTTCTGGAAAAATACCGGACCGACCCGAGGAGCGTCATGATTGTGGCTTTGGTTGACGGAAAGCTCATCGCCAGCGCTGGGTTAGGCTGCGTGATGGATGTGATGAAATACAGGCATCGGGCTGTGTTTGGCCTGTCCGTCCAGAAGGACTACGGGAATCTGGGGATTGGAACGAAGCTGATCAGTTCCCTCCTGCAGTTTGCCGAAGCAGCGGGATACGAGCAGGTGGAGCTTGAAGTTGTCAGCAGCAATGAGCAGGCGGTAAGCCTGTATCGGAAATTTGGATTTGAAATCTATGGAACCAGAGAGAGGAGCTCGAAGCTCAAGAATGGAACCTACTCTTCGGATCATCTGATGGTGCTTGATCTGCACTTCCCGACAGTATGAAAACCATGTAAAACGGTTATTACATAGAAAGGCCCAAAGATGGCTCAGGGATTCATGCAAAGCACGCATACCCTGGAAATCTTTGGGCAAATTTGCGATTAGAATCTAATCATAAACTTCCGGATGATCTTCACCAGGTCGTCATAGCCGCCTGCGAACTGATCCAATGTCTTGTTCACCGGTCCGAAGGTGTCGAATTCCTCCACGCTCATCTCGTCGTAAGCCTTGATGAAAT
>CAMJRV010000060.1 GCA_946408315.1 uncultured Bacillota bacterium
GGACCTGATCGACGACGACAAGGTCTGCCTGACCAATATTAACCGCCAGTTGATTGCAACCAGGAAAACCGTCGGAAAAAAGAAGGTGGAAGTGATGAGGGACCGGGTGCTGGAGATCAATCCCGCTGCAAAGGTCGAGATTCACGAGACTTTTTACGGCGCGGAAACTGCAGCTCACTTTGATCTGAGCGCTTATGATTATATTATTGACGCCATCGATACGGTATCCTCGAAGCTCGTCCTTATCGAGGGGGCGAAGGCGGCGGGCGTGCCGATCATCAGCTGTATGGGCGCCGGCAACAAGCTGGACCCTACAAGGTTGGAGGTGGCGGATATTTCAAAGACTTCCATGTGCCCTCTCGCCAAGGTGATGCGGACGGAGCTCCGCCGGCGCGGGATTGAAGATGTGAAGGTGGTTTACTCGAAGGAACCCCCTATGACTCCGATAGAAGATGACTCCAATAGCTGCAAAAATCATTGCATCTGTCCACCGGATACGAAGCGAAAATGTACGGTCCGAAGACAAGTGCCGGGCAGCATCTCCTTCGTGCCTTCCGTCGCAGGGCTGATCCTTGCGGGAGAGGTCATCAAGGACCTTGCGCTTTCCGAAGCGAGGAAATAAGTTTGTTTTCCCCCGGCCTTTTTCCTGCGAAAGTAGTAATATCAAGAATACTCGTGAATAAACTATAGGGACTGATTGGATTTAGAAGCAGGAAAACAGGGAAGGATAAAAGGGGGAAAACCAAATGGAGGGTATGGAAGAAAAGGGACTGGAGACGAACAGCGCAGAATTGATCGGAATCGTTTTATCGCCGCCGGCGATTAGTCACAAGTCCTATGGAGAGACGTTTTACAGCTTTTCTTTGGGGGTTGACAGAAAGAGCGGTTATCGCGACATTATTCAGATCATCGTATCGGAGAGGCTGGTTTGGAACCTCGAGTTCGAACCGGGCGATTATGTGGAAATTATCGGACAGATAAGGACCTATAACGAAGAGCAGGACGGGAGGAACAAACTGAACGTCGTTATCTTTGCGAGAGAATTTAAAAGGTGCGATGAGGACAGCGGCGTTGAGCATGAGAATAAAATCAGCCTGGAGGGTTTTATCTGCAAGAAGCCCATCGGACGGATCTCCCCGCTGGGACGGGAAATCTGCGATATCATGCTTGCCGTAAACCGTATGTACAACAAGTCCGATTACATACCCTGTATTGCCTGGGGACGAAATGCCGGCTATGCCAGCAACCTTTCCGTCGGGACTAAAATATCCGTGACGGGAAGGATACAGAGCAGGGAATATCGAAAACGGGATTCGGAGGGAAATGTTACCGTAAAGACAGCTTACGAAGTTTCCATTTTAAAGCTGGAAGCATTGCCTGGTGAATCTTGAAATAGGATCGCAAGACGACTGCAGACTGCCGGAAGGCAGTCTTTTTTTGTGTGCGGAGAATGCCATTTTCTTTTTTGCATAAGAAGCGAATTTTTCCACATCATGTATAATGTATATCTAGTGAAAAACTATTGCATTTCCCACCGGGCAATACTAGTATTGTATCTGTACATTTTTTTGAAAGGAGAATGAACGTGAAGTATTTATATTGGTTATTGGTTTTCATCCCGATTACGCTTGTGGCAAGGTTCGGGCTCCATTTAAGCGACGGTATCGTGTTCTGGCTCTGCTGCGTCGGTATCGTTCCCCTCGCCGCCGTGCTTGGAGACGCCACAGAACAGATCAGTATGTACACCGGCCCCAAGGTCGGAGGATTTTTGAACGCTACGATGGGAAATGTGCCGGAAATTCTGATTTGCGGATTTGCCATCCAGTCCGGAATGTATTCCCTGGTGCTCGCAAGCCTTGCAGGATCAATCCTCGGCAACGTCTTACTCGTTATGGGAATGAGTATTTTTATTGGAGGGCTAAAGTTTAAATTTTTACCCTTTAATAAGAATATTACCCAGAATAACTTTACGCTTCTCGGTTTTGCGGCTTTCAGCATCGTCATTCCGTTTTTCTTCAAGATCGGAAGCGAGGGAGGCAGCAACCATATCGCTATGGCGGACTTTAGCTTGGCGCTGGCGATCATTATGATCGCGCTGTACGTATTGGGGCTGATCTTCTCTCTGATTACACACAGGGACATCTTCCTGGATGAGGTCGACGACGAGGAGGACCCGGAGCAACCGGATTGGACCCTGAGAAAAGGGATCATCGTCATGAGTGCCGCGGCGGTTGCCGTAGCTGTAATGAGCGAAGTCCTGGTAAGCACCGTGGAAGGGGCCGCAGAGCAGTTTGGCCTGGGAGAGGCTTTCATCGGCATCATTCTGATCCCGATTTTGGGCAATGTGGCGGAGCACGCTTCTGCTGTCATCATGGCGTTTAAGGGGAAAATCAACATCAGCATCGAGGTTGCAGTTGGTTCCAGCATGCAGATCGCGATGTTTGTAACGCCGCTGATGGTCGTCTGGAGCGCCATCCTCGGAAATACGATGGAATACGTGTACACCCCGATGGAGCTGCTCGGAATCATCATCAGCATCGTAATTGCCGCCACCGTGTTTATGGACCACAAGGTAAACTGGCTGGAGGGCGCAGAGCTGATCGCCGCTTACATCGTTTTGGGCGGCGCCTTCCTGATGTTTGGCATTTAAGGACTTGCAGGACGGCTTTGATAAAATAAATATCTGATATTTGGGCATGCCTGTTACCGGGCATGCCTTCTTATTGCCCGCCAAACCATATTTATGACCCGCATACTGAGCACATTTATGGCTTAGAATTGCATTTATACCCATTATGTGTTATATTTTAAGATACTGACTAATGATAAACGGGGAGACTTACCTTAACAAAGGAGGGTATCTATGAAAATAGCTGTAGATGGAATGGGCGGTGATCACGCCCCTTTGGAAATCGTGAAGGGCGCCGTGGAAGCGTCTGCTTTGACGAAACACCATATCGTTCTCGTGGGAGATGAAACCCAAATAAAGGCCGAACTGAAAAAATATAAATATGATTCTGAAAAGATCTCAGTCGTTCATGCGAGTGAGGTCATCAGCAACGACGACGCGCCGGTAAAGGCCGTGAGAACCAAGACGGATTCCTCCATGGTGAAGGGGATCAACCTGGTGAAGCGCGGAGAGGCCGAGCTCTTCATTTCCGCAGGAAACACAGGCGCCATTATGGCGGGCGGGCTTTTTATTCTGGGGAGGATACAGGGAATTGACCGGCCTGCCATCGCAAGCACGTATCCGATTCTGGGCAAGGGCGTTTCCCTGCTTGTAGATTCCGGCGCCAACGCGGAGTGCAAGCCCAACAACCTGCTGGAGTTTGCCACTATGGGAAGCATCTATATGGAAAAGGTTTTGAACGTAAAGCAGCCTACGGTAGGTCTTGTCAACATCGGTACGGAAGAGACAAAGGGTACGACCGTGATCAAAGCCGCCCACGAGCTGCTTTCCAAAAGCCGCCTTCATTTTATCGGAAATGTGGAGGCGAGAGAGATTCCGAAGGGGGCCTGCGACGTCGTTGTGTGCGACGGTTTTGTGGGCAACATCATCCTGAAGCTGACGGAAGGCCTTGCCTGGAATATTCTCAAGCTGATCAAGAATAAATTCACCTCCGGCACCATTTCCAAGGTGGGAGCGCTGCTTCTTTCCGGCAAGCTGAAGGAATTGAAGTCGGAATTCGACTATTCTGAGTATGGAGGCGCGCCGATTCTGGGCGTCAAGGGCGCCGTCGTCAAGATGCACGGCTCATCCAACGCCAATGCCGTGAAGAATACGATTTTAAAGGGAATCCCATATGCGGAGACCAATGTGGTTCAGACGATACAGAACTCAGTTCTGGAATTGGAGGAAATAATAATCAGTGAATGAGCTTGATTTTCAAAAGATAATTCAATATGATTTCCAAAATGTGAATCTGCTGAAGAATGCTTTGACGCACAGCTCTTATATCAACGAGGGAAAGACCTCCCAGATCGGAAACAACGAACGGCTGGAATTCCTGGGGGACGCCATCCTCGACGCGGTAATCAGCGACCACCTCTACAACAGGCTTTGCAATATGGAAGAAGGAGAGCTGACGAAGCTGCGGGCGGTCATCGTGTGCGAACGTTCCCTGGCCGTGTGCGGCGCAAAGGTCTCTATCGGAAACTATCTGCGGCTGGGCAAGGGAGAGGAAAACAGCGGCGGAAGAAAGAGAGGCTCCATCCTTGCCGACGCGCTGGAAGCGGTGATCGGGGCCATCTATCTCGATGGCGGATGGGCTGCGGTCAAGGACTTCGTGATGCGCATCTTCTCCGAATTGATCGAGGACGCCGTCTCAGGAAAGCTCCATACGGACTATAAGACGGAGATCCAGGAAAGGCTGCAATCCCACGGCGAGGCGGATATCAGCTATGTGATCGAAAAAGAGGAAGGCCCGGATCATGACAAGACGTTTTATTCCAACCTGGTCTTTCAGGGCAGAGTGATCGGCAGCGGGTCGGGGCGGAGCAAAAAGGAAGCGGAGCAGCAAGCGGCAAAACAAGCGTTAGAGCGAGGTGGCACATTTGTATTTTAAAAGAATCGACCTGCATGGGTTTAAGTCCTTTGCCGAGCCGGTCAGCATTGAGTTTCACGAAGGGATTACCTGTATCGTAGGGCCTAACGGAAGCGGAAAGAGCAATATCTCCGACGCCATCCGGTGGGTGCTGGGAGAGCAAAGCCCCAAGATGCTGCGGGGCGGCAAGATGGAAGAGATCATCTTTGCCGGCACGGCGAGCAGAAAGTCCAGGGGGATGGCCGAGGTCACGCTGGTGATCGACAACAGCACGGGGATACTCCCCATCGATTATGCGGAGGTGGCCATAACGAGAAGGATGTACCGTTCCGGTGAGAGCGAGTATTCCATCAACAACAACCAATGCAGGCTCAGGGATATTCGGGAGCTCATCATGGACACCGGAATCGGGGTGGACGGCTATTCTCTCATCGGACAGGGAAAGATCGCCGACATCGTCAGCAACAAGCCGGAAAGCAGGAGAGAAATCTTTGAAGAGGCCGCCGGAATAGTAAAATAACGGACAAAAAAGGCGGAGTCGGAGCGCAAGCTGGAAGCTTCCAACGCAAACCTTGAACGCGTCAACGATATTATCACGGAGATCGAGGGCAGGATCGACGGCCTCGCGGAGGACAGCGAGAAAGCGTCCCAATACCTGGTCCTGAGAGATAGATATAAAGAGCTGGAAATCAATATCACGTTAAAAAATATTGAAAATATAGAGCTGAAGAACGAGTACATAAAGGACGACCTGGCGGAATTGGGAAGCCAGATCGATGATTTGAAGGAAGACAAGTCCTCCATAGATTCGGATATCGCGCAGAACAGGAACAGAAACGAGGAGCTGGAACGCCTTGGAAATGAAACGAGGGACCGGCTTCTTCTCAGCGTTGAAAAAATCAATTCCCTGGTCAACCAGAATCAGTTGAACAGGGAAAAATTGTCTGCCATCGATAAGGACGAAGCGCGGCTGAAAGAGGAAATCACCGCTGTCGAATCGAAGCTTGCGCAAGAGCCGGAAACCGCCGGCGAACAGTTTGCCGGAAAGCAGCGGATCGGCGAAGAGCTGGCAGCGCTGGAAGCGGATCTGGCGGATAAGGTCGGCCGGTATACGGCGCTTACCTCGGCTCTCAGCGCAGACGCGGAAGAGATCGACGGCCAGAAGAACAGAATTTACGAGCTGCACGGCACAGTCAGCAGCAAGAACAGCGAAATCAACAGCCTGCTCAGCCTGCAAAATACGCTGGACAAGCGCAGGGAGCAGATTCTGACCGAAAAGGAAACGGCAGGCGCAAGCGGACGCGAGTTGTCTGTCCGCTATGAGGACGCCCGGAAGGAGCAAGCTTCCCTGAGAGAAGTCTTCACGGCAATGGAAGCGGAAAATCAGGCGTTAAAGCAGAAGTACAACGAAGATATATTCAGAGAAAAGAAACTCGCAAGAGAGCTTGAGGAATTAAAAATCTCCATCGGTCGGATTTCTACGAGAAAAAAGATGATCGAGGAAATGGAAAGCTCCTATGAGGGGTATAATAATGCCGTAAAGTTTATCATGAAATCAAACCTTTCGGGGATCGACGGCGTCGTCGCCGAACTGATCGAAGTACCGAGAGGCTTTGAAACCGCCATTGAGACGGCTCTCGGCGCCGCCTTGCAGAATATCGTCTGCGAGGACGACAGGAGCGCACAGGCCGCCATCGGCCTGCTGAAGCAGAACAAAGCGGGAAGGCTGACCTTTCTGCCGCTCAAGAGCATGCGGGACGCCGGTCTGCGATATGACGCATCCCTGAAGAATGCGGAAGGCTTCAAGGGCTTCGGCGTTCAGTGCATCAAATTTGATCCCAAGTATCAAAGAGTGATGGAGTATCTTCTGGGCAGGGTTATCGTGGTGGACAACCTCGACCATGCCGTAAAGCTGTCGAAACAGGCGACAGGCGGCGGGCTGCGCTTCGTTACTCTGGAGGGGGAAGTTATCAACTCCGGCGGAGCCATAACCGGCGGTACCTATCGAAACAATACCGCCAACCTTTTGGAACGGAAGGCGGAGGCGAAGCAGCTCGGGGAAAAGCTGGCGGAGATGGAACGGTCTCAGGTTTCCGGCGACAGCGAGCTTTCGGAGCTGAGAGATGCGCTTCACAGGGCACAGGAGCAGATCCAGAAGATGGACCGGGAGCACCGGGACAGGGAGCTGGCACTGCTGTCCAAAGAAAATGCCATCGCAACTCTGGAGCGGCAGCTTGAAGATCTGAAACAGAGAGACGAAAAGCACCAGAGAGAGCTTGACAATATCGAGACGGAAAAGCAAAGCGCCGAAGCTATGATCGAAGAGATTCGGGCCGTGGTTCGGAAGGCCGAAGAAGAGCTTTCCGAAATCGAGCGCAAGACCGATACGGGGCTTGCGAGATATGAAGAGAAAAAGCGGGAACTGGATGCCGTCAATGAAGAGATCACAAGGGCGAGAGTTGCCGTCGGAACGGCGGAAAGCCAGAAAAACCATGTGGATCAGCTTCTGGCGCGAATCGAGGAATCTCAGCGGGAGCTGGCCGAAGAAAAGCAAAGCAAGCTGCAGGCCATCGATGCGCTTGAAATTGAGCGGCTGAATCTGCTCAGCGGAGACGACGATCTGGAGAGCGAGATCAGAGTAAAGGAAGCGGAGAAGGAATCCATCGAGCGGTATCTCGCGGAGATTCAGGGGGAGAAGGAAACAGTCTCCCGGTATCTGAACGAGATCACCCGGAAAAAGGACGAAATGGACGGGATTCTCAGCGGATATCAGGCGCAGAAATATGAGCTGGAGATCAAGCAGGCCAAGTATGAAACTCAGCTCGACACCTATAAGGACAAGCTCTGGGAGGAGTTCGAAATATCCTATCTGCAGGCCATCGAGTTCAAGAAAAGGGAATTCAACCTCGGCGCGGCCGTAAAGGAAAGCAGGGAGATCAAGAGCAGGATCAAGGAGCTCGGCGAGGTAAATATCGGAGCGATCAAGGAATACGAAGCGGTCCGGGAGAGATATGAATTCCTGTCGGAGCAGCGGAACGACGCGCTCAGAGCCATCAATGCCCTGAAGAAGATCATCGAGGATATGGATCGGACCATACGCCAGAGCTTCAAGGAAAGCTTCGATAAGATCGTGCTGAACTTTGAAAGCGCGTTTACGGAGCTGTTCGGCGGAGGCGCCGCCGAATTGAGGCTGGAGGATGAGAATAATCCGCTGGAGTGCGGAATAGAAATTGTAGCACAGCCTCCCGGAAAGAAGCTGCAGAATATCAATCTGATGTCCGGCGGCGAAAAGACGATGACCGCCATCGCCCTTATGTTCGCAGTGCTGCGGGCCAAGCCGACGCCGTTTTGTATTCTGGACGAGGTGGAGGCGGCACTGGACGATGCGAACATTGATCGCTTTGCAAGATATCTCAGCAATTTCAGCGAGATCCAGTTTGCCCTCGTAACGCACCAGAAGGCGACCATGGAATATGCCGACGTGCTGTACGGCGTGACGATGCCGGAGCAGGGAATTTCACGGATCATTTCCCTGAAGCTCGGGGACGCGTTTGAATTGTAGCAGTCGGTCGGTCGACTTGTGTTACAGTTGGATAAGAATTTGAAAAAACAAAGGAAAGGAAAATAAGGATGGCTTTTGGAATTAAGAAATCCTTCTTTGGAAGACTTCAGGAAAAAATTGAAGATGTCATCTTCATGAGACCTGAGATAGATGAAGAAATGCTGGAAGAGTTGGAAGAGGTCCTGATCACCTCCGACATCGGCATGGACACCACCATGAAAATTATCGGCAGACTGAGGGAGGATATTAAAAAGCTTAATATCAGGACGCCCGAAGGAGTGAAAGATCAGATCAAAACCATCGTCAGAGAGCTGATCGATAAGGGGGAAGCCCACAAACTGAGCGGCGCGGTGCCGCTGATCATCCTGATGATTGGAGTGAACGGCGGCGGAAAGACCACCTCCATCGCCAAGATCGCCAACAAGTGCAAGAAAGAGGGAAAGACGGTCCTTCTGGCGGCGGCGGACACCTTCCGCGCGGCGGCAAGTGAACAGCTCGAGGTTTGGGGAAACCGAATCGGGGTAAATGTAATACGTCATCAGGAGGGCGCGGACCCTTCCGCCGTTATTTTTGATGCGATCCAGTCCGCCAAAGCGCGAAATGTCGACGTGCTGATCTGTGACACCGCAGGAAGGCTGCAGACGAAAAAGAATCTGATGGCCGAGCTGGAAAAGATGAATAAAGTCATCGAGAGAGAATACCCTGAGGCGTACCGGGAAACACTTTTAGTATTGGACGCGGCGACAGGGAAAAATGCGGTTTCCCAAGCTAAAGAATTTGGAGAAATTACCGATATTACAGGAATCGTGCTGACGAAGCTGGACGGAACGGCAAAGGGAGGGATCGTGATCACCATATCCGACGAATTCCAGATGCCCGTGAAGTTTATCGGCGTAGGCGAGGGAATGGACGATCTGAAGGAATTTGAGCCGGCCGAATTTGCCGAAGCTATATTTGAATAAGGAGAACTTTAATGTCAATGCCAATCGTCGCCGTCGTGGGAAGACCCAACGTCGGCAAATCAACGTTTTTTAATAAAGTGGTGGGGAGAAGAGTATCCATCGTCGAAGACACGCCGGGAGTAACCCGGGACAGAATTTACGCGGAAGCCGAATGGAGGGGAAGAAACTTCGCCCTGATCGACACGGGAGGAATTGAACCCGATTCCGTCGACGTCATTCTTTCCAAGATGAGGGCCCAGGCTGAAATCGCCATGGATACGGCAGACGTCATCTTATTCATGGTAGACGGAAAAGACGGTTTGACCGCTTCCGACCGGGAAGTCGGCAGCATGCTGATGAAAACCGGAAAAGAAGTTATTTTGATCGTAAACAAAATTGATTCGTCGAAACTTCCCGATGATTTTTATGATTTTTATGAGCTGGGACTGGGAGAGCCGATTCCGATCTCCGCTGCCAACATGCAGAATCTGGGCGACGTGCTGGATCTGATCGTTGAAAAATTCCCTCAGACGGAAGATACGGAGGAAGACGATACGACGAAGATCGCCGTCATCGGAAAGCCGAACGTAGGAAAATCCTCTCTGATCAACGCACTGCTGGGTGAAGAGCGGGTTATCGTAAGCGAAATCGCGGGAACGACGAGAGATTCCATCGACACGCCCTTCACCAGAGGCGAGGATAAGTATATCCT
>CAMJRV010000061.1 GCA_946408315.1 uncultured Bacillota bacterium
TGTTACTCGTCTATTCAGAAAGGCTGTTAATAAACTGAATCTTGCTTTCCGGAACACCAAGCTCTAACGCTTCCCGTTTGATTTCCGGAAAACGTGTGTAGTTAGCCGCAATAAGAATGTCGTACTCATTATCACATCCGGCCAGAGCTTGCGGAGACTGGATTGTCATACCGTAGAAGTCACAGCCATGCCTTGATTCATTCTTATCAAGCGCAAACGCAACCACACCGCCGGAGGCTGTAATCAAGTCAACTGCTACACTGCCCGCTGAGCCTGTCCCCCAAATCGCATATTTGGCGCCCTTTCGAATTTCCAAACGCTTGCCTGCATCATCAATTTTAGACGACAACTCAACAATTTTGTTCGATTGCCATATCTTGATAATCTCGTCAATACTCTTCGTGTGAGCAATACGGTCAAACCCGAACTCACGCAATGAAAGCGCAAGTTTGCTGAACAGTGCAACATATCCTCTCGATTCGCTATCCGCATTTTTTACAAAGGTGGTGTCGCTGGATTTAGACAAATCCAAATAATGAAAGGTACCTGGATTGAGTACGTAATTCCCTATCCTGTCATTGAAATCATCACACAGCTCCGCATTAGGACTACGCAATACAATCCAATCCTTTGCAGTTTGGAGTAACTGGTTAAGCTCTGTGCCGAAATGATCGCCAAAAGGTATAATGGCAGACTCAAATTCGTGTGTAAACAACACCGAGTTCAATGCGTTAAATCTGTCCTCATAATGCTCAATGTATGGCATTGCCGCAGAGAAAAAGCGGTTCTCTTTCTTACTTTCTTCTGCTATTTTACCATTTTCAATATTGACTACATTAATCCTACCACTTTTGAGCTTCGGACTTTGAATTCGCTCCAAGCGTTCATACCACTCAGGCGACACGTCGTCTACCTCTTCCGCTGAATCGCGTGTGAACGTATCTAATGCGAACCCGCATAGTTCACACCAGTGCAATTGGTCGCCGAACTCGTCCGGTGTGCGTTTCCACCAACCCGGTTCTATTTTCCAGCCGCCCGGTCCATCAAGTATCATATCAAGCACACCCGCAATCTCACAAAAGAACGCACCTTTTGGTGTAATGCCGGCACTCCATTCGTTCTGCAACCAGCATGCATCGCGCATTTTAACCCACTCATCGTCAGGGATACCGAGTTCTTTGCGAGTTATTAGCGCAGACTGATGGAAAATAGGATTTAGGTGATCGTTCAAACCTTGGAACGGCAGAGTATCAGTTATAATCTCATAGTGCTTCTTGTATGTCGCACCCATATTTGAAAACATCCCGGCACCGACGACATCAATGCGCTCGACACCATCGTTTATCATCTCGAAATTGTCGAGTTCGACCCTGTGCACTTGCTTGATAAAATCTTTCTGAGGATAAACAAAAGGATTTTCGCGTTTAGGAAATTTAGAGCCAAGATAGCGGATAAACCGTTCAAATTCAGGATGCAGCGTTGGTTCGCCACCCATCATGCTGCGAATTCCCTGGTAACCATCCAACGAATCCACAGCGCGCTTAAACGTGTCAAAGTCCATAAAATACGGTTTTTTGTGATGTCCGCACAAGCGTGTGCAGTTTGAGCAGCGCTTGCCACACGCATTGGTTATATCTATCTCGATGATACGCATATGTCTTGGTGATTTCATTTAATTTTGTCCCCCTACTATAATTTTATCGTATGCAACGCCAAGTTCTTTCAAACACGCTAATGCTTCGCTTATCAGTTTCTCATTCGCATACGCAATTATCGCATATTCAAAGGTCACATTTTTTAATTCATCAAAGCTGTGTATATATGACAGTTTTAATTTATTCTCCTGCTCTGCCCACATGACCACATCGCAATAGCCGTTCAACATAACTTGCGAGTAAAAATGCCGTCCCATTATTCCAGCTCCGAGTATGACTATTTTGCTCTCGCGTTTGATAGCCCTATACGGGAATTGAAATCTCAAAATAGCTGTCATGTTTTCGCTTCCATATGCCCGTGCGGCCTTAAAAGCCATCTCTTCTGCGGTATTTTCCTTAACCTGCTTCACCCATAAAAATAAGCGCTCGTCATAATAGAGGCTGGCATCGCTATCACTCATATCTAACAGGTCGAATATCTCATCGCGATATTTATCGTGCAAGTATTTGAATGCCTCAAACCTATTTATTTGATCGTAAAAATATCTAAAGAACGATGCTGCACAGTTAACGAAACTTTGTTTTACCGCATCGTATATACCCCACTCCACAAGTGAATCTTTTAATTTCATATATGGCAAATACGCCGAATCCGGATAATTTGCAAGTCCAGCAGTCTGGTTCGTTCCCGAATTTACGCGATAATAACACAAGTATTCCCGTAATACGGCGATCCCCTCTGCAAGCACCATATAAGCAAAAGTAAAATAAGCATCGTCGGTATACTTTATTTTTTGGAATCTCAAGTTATGCGTTTCGAGAAAAGAACGCCGGAACAACTTATTCCAAGCCATTCCTTGCGAAAGCTGATAAATATCGGATGGGCAATCCAAATAGGAAAATATGTCTTTCCCCGGAATAACCTTTTCGTTCAATATACTCGGTACTTTATATATGTTACCGGTTCTTTCATCATATTCGTAGCCGCCGAAAACAACGATATCGGCATTCGTCGAATCTGCCTTTTCTACAGCTTTTTCAAGCATATCAAGCTCAAAAAAGTCATCGCTATCGAGTATGCTTATATATTCGCCCCTTGCTTTTTCAAGCCCTAAGTTTCGAGCGGACGCGCCGCCTAATCCTTCATTCACCTTGCTGTAAATTCGGATACGTTTATCTTTTTCTGCAAACTCATCCAATATTGCAAGAGAATTATCCGTTGAACCGTCATTCACACAGATAATCTCTATATCACGCAACGTTTGAGCGGCGATACTTTCAAGACATTTGTTTAGAAACAACCCCGCGTTATAGACAGAGATGATTACTGAAACCTTAATGTTGTGAATATTATCAGTCATATTAAACCTCCTGGCTGCTGCGAAGCCTGTTCCTTTACATCTTCAAAGATACGTTTGCCACAATTCTCCAGAGTATGACTCTCCGTGCCGGATTTCAAATTACTTTCCAACAAATATTCCAAGAAATATGGTAATTTTATATTGAAAAGATCTTCGGTCAAATACATTCTCCCACCCGTACTCTCCACAAACTCGGTTAGTCGTGTCTTATACTCTTGAACTATTTTTCGATATTCGTCATCACAGAGTTCAAATACCCATTCATGTACCAATCCTCCGGTTTTATCCAAGACACACAATGAATCTCTTTGAGTTGAGTAAACACAAATTTTATCGTTTTCCGTTTTCATACAAAGAGCCGCATTATTGTCGTTCAAAATCTCTGCAATATTCGATTCGCCGCCTTTTGGCACTTGCAATTTGATTTGTGAAACAGAAAAATTATTGAAATCGACTATATCGCAAACCAAATCTCCACCACAAGACATTTTCCATACCGAGTTATTGAGCGAAAAGACAAGGTTGTGTTTTCCCGAATATTGCAATGCAATTTTATCAATCAGACCAGACGCTTTTTTCCAAACACTCACAGCGGCGCCCGTGGAGTGCATAAGCCAAAATTGTGTGCCGTCAAAACAAATTGTCTCATAATCCTCTTTATCTTTTCCAAGATGATGAACCGCCGACGTACAGGAGTTCATATCAAACTCAATAAGTGCATTTGCACAGCTTGACGGCATATAAAGTTTGTCTTCAACCATACAGCTATGACTAAACCAAAATGCATCTTTCCTGTGAACAAACGGAGATAGAAGCTGTACGAAATCATCATAATAGTCTATCTCATTTGTTTCCGTATCTAAACGCAAAATTGCGCCAAACGACAGCGGCACAAAGAAAATATATTTACCCCAAATGTGCATGCCAATAAAATTAGCCAGGTCGCCAATCGGCTGACGTTTATATTTATCATTTGCCGACTCAAAAGGTATCTGGATCAGCTCTTGCTTTCCAATATCATAAACGGCAATCGTTGTGGCGTATATTGGGGCTAAATATAACTTGTCATCTTTGCAGCATATACCTCTATATGTTTCGTAAATAGTCTCGGACGGCAGCCAACATACCAGCCGAGTAGTTTCTGACTTCTTATTAAATTTATACAACCCATATGTATTAAAGCCGGCAAACCATATACTGTCGCCGTCATCGTAGAAGTCAAGGAGCCTTATGCGTTTGTAGTCTTGTTCGTTTAATGGCAGCCCTGGGTTTTGTATCACCATAGGCTTCCCCGTCAACTCATACAAAGCTTCCATCGAACTTGGGTCGGAGAACATCGCGTCTGACATTGCGATCGCGCCGTAGAAATCGGACGTATCATCATAGATCCCCCACCCGCCGCGCTTGTAATCCCCAACGATCTGTTCATACTCATCCAGCAAATGCGGACGCATCGATCGGTAGGTCGCCTCACTGAGAGGATGGGGCCGCCACCAAAGGACCACATCGCCGCGGCTACGAAACGTGTCAAGAACAGAACGAAGCTTTGCCAGATATCGCTCGCCGCCCTCCAAAATCGGGCCGACACTTGTATTGTAAAAGAGCACCTTCTTACCGTCTATTAACGTCCGCCACTCGTCCGGCAGGCTGAAATCCTCCCGCCTGGCATTCAAGACCCGATCAAACTTCGGAGATCCGGATGCGACAAACTTTTTTTCAGCCTTTCCGAAACGGTCGGCACAATGATTCTTTTTCTCAAATTCTTTGAAAACGCGGAGATAGGTATCGCGTACCTTTTCCGATTGGAGAAAAACCCTGTCGGCGTTCAGTACGCCGGGGCAAAGGATAAAATGCTCTTCCACAGCATCAAAAGTAGCTACGAAGTAGGGAACATAACACAGCAGTTCGGTAAAGCCTTTCAGCTTGCCACTGTAATAATCGGGATGAACACTCGTAACGAAATTTCCTTCATCGTACGGGTTATGGATAAATATAACGTCAGGACGGCGTTCCTCAAGATGATAAGCACGCCAGTCCACCACGGGGACATCATCGGGATACAGCTCTCCCTCATAGTGCATCTGACCAAGCCCGCCACCAGGCAGGCGATCAAAATAAGGGATCGGCACGACATATGCGTCACAACCGGAGTCTTCCTTTGCGGTAAGCCAGATCGACTCGAGGGAATCCCACATGCTCGCTTTATAGGGAAAGAAGGCGACCTCAATCCTGTCGGGAGCCAGCTCGCTTCTGACGCTGTTTTCGATTCGGAAGAGCTGTTTCTGCAAAGATTCTGTAAGACTCGCGTCAGCTGTTTCGATCCCCTCACCGACGCGATACAAACTCTCGTGATATTCTTCCAGCAGAGCCACCGTCTTCGTTCCCTCGCCTTGGACAACCTCGATGAATTCTCCAATTTGAACGGCTCCCTCCTGACAGTCTCCAAGAAGGCGCAAAACCGCTGAAAACTTCCCTTGTAGAAACAGACGCTTGATTTCAGCATTCGCCTCATCCAGCGTCGCAATAATGTCCAGAATTTGTTTGTGCTGATGCTTTCGCATGAACTTCACTCCGTCGTTAAAGATTGAAGGGTTTCTTTTCGTCCTTCTCTATATATATTCGACAAAAAGCGATCAAACTTTAACCCCTTTTGCGTCCAGTTCCGCCTTCATCCGCCCGATATCCGGGTCGTTGGGAAGAATCTCGTCAAAGCTCAGGATGATTTCCCGCGCTTCCTGAAACATTTTCTGATCGATCAGCTGCCTGAGATTTTTTCTGACGATTTGCGCATATGCCTCCAATTCGCTGACTGCTTCCTGCTTTTCTCCGCCCATTTGCGCCGCGATTCTTTCGGATAGGAGCTCCACCCCTTTTTTCATCTCCGGATAAGCCTGCAGCGACAGCTTCAATGTCCTGACATAGGCAGCCTGATCGGAAACTTCAAGCTCCCGGGCCAGCCCCATATACATGAGAAATGCGTCTTCCCGGCTCTTTAGCAGATGTGCCTTCCCCGTCAGAATATTTTCGTGGTAAATTTGCCGGACATAGGCGATCCCATCCTCGAGATAGCGGTTCAAGACCCACTCGTATTGTCGGTCTCCCAGAGAATCCGCAAGCAGAAGGTTCCGCTCCATAATTTTGATTACCCTGAGTTCTTCCTGACTGTACTCACTCGGATAAGCCTGCAAATATTCGCAATAGACGGCGGAAAGATCGCTGTATTTCACATCGAGATATTGGAAAAAAAGCTCCAGATTCTCCTCATAAATATGTAAGTCGATCAAGTCGAGAGGCCGTTTTCCCTTTAAAATAAAATAGAAAAGGTCTCCGTAATAGCTGTCCAATTCGTCCAGCGAAAGCGTTCCGACGGCCTCCAGTATTCCGGCATCGATGATTTCGCTTCCGCCCAGAAGTCGAACCCGGTTCAGGATTCCGTAGTCTGTCTCCTCCTTCTGAAAAATCCGGGCTGCCGCTTCCCGTTCCGACGCATACCGCAGCAAGGCCTCTACCAGGGTTCGATAAAAATGAGTTCTCAGCCGCAGATCATCCAGCGCCTTGATTTTCTCATAAAATTCACCTAGCAGGTCATAGTTTTGCAAATCCAGCGCCAAGGTGACGCAATAGACAACAGCTTTTTGCAGCAGGTCGGCGGATTTGATCTCATGCAGCGCTTCCAGCGCTTTCACAGTTTGACCGGACCCTGTATATAAAACGAATAGATCAAAGTACGCCTCTTCTCGGCCGTTCAGCGTATAGCTGAAAATCCGGATATCTTGTTTCGAGTTTTGGTCGTACCGATCAAGATGGGATAAGTATTTTTGGTAGCTCTGAATTGCCTCTTCTGTCTGCTTCATCGTCATTTGGGCTTTCGCCATATAAAACCAGAGATCCACAAGCCAGTCTTTCATTTCAATCCCCGCTTTTGCAATCTCCACCGATTGCTCCGGTTTTCCGTTCATCAGATAGAGATGGGAGAGGTTGCTGTAGACGTAAAGATAGTCCTCAGGGTTCCGCTTCTGCTCCTTCATAATTTCATACGCCTTCACAGCCGGCTGTAGCGCTGATTTCGTGTCTTTATAAGAAGCATAAGTCCTCGACAACTGGTGCCAATAATGAATATCTAAAGGATTTTCTTCCAGCGCCTGCAGAAGAATCGACTCATACTGTTGTAATTTCCGCTCCTTCAGCGCAGGATCATCGCCGATATAACCATAGTGGTTCAGCATGGCCTCCAGCATGCAAAATGGCAGTTCAAATTGCGGCTGTTCATGGATCGCCCCTTCAAACCGAAACGTCTTTGTCTTTCGGAACAGCCTCATCGCCGACATGATAGAAAACCTCTCATCATTTCTGGTTTCATAAAAGCTTTTGATCTGAACCGTGGCAGCATGATAGCGTTTGGATGCCTTCCCCATCAGAAAGTCGACGATGGCGGCGTATTCTACCAACTCTTCGTCAGCGTCAATAAAAAAAAACCAATCACCGTTGGCGTAGTTTACCGTAAAATTTCTTATCTTTGCATAGTCGTTTTCCCAGGGATGGGAGTAGACTTTATCCGTATACCCTTTCGCAATCGCGACAGTACGATCCGTCGAACCCGTGTCGACAACGATCAATTCGGAAGGAACCGCCTCCATGAGCGGTCGAAGACTGGACAGGCATCGTTCCAGGTTCGCCTCTTCATTTTTCACCATCATACCAATACTTAACTTCAAGACAAACCCCTTCCTTTACGCACCGATCCTCATTGGGCGCAAATACAATTCTTCCGCTTGGCGGATTAACCAAATTCCGACAGTTTTCACGATATAATTACAATATTATAAAACCGCCAAAATGTCAAGTTTGCAGGGGTTGTAAGAGCTGAAGAGATATGGAAAAAAGCAGTCGCCGGTCAATCCTGATTTAAGATCACGATTGCTCCGCACTGGGAGCAACGAGACGCTTCCCTGTGGACCCCCGGTATTCCGAAAACACCCAGCCCGTCCGCATTATCGAACAACACGTCATCCGTGTCTGGATCAGGTAAAAACAGCAACTTGCGCTTTTTCGCGCTCCACAAAATAGGACTTTCACTTTGAATATATCCCGGCACCATTTGGCCGCTGCAAAACGGACAGTCCATCAAACACCTCCAAGAACCCGATTGAAAAATATTTTAATCTTTATGCCTCCTGATGCCTCCTGCACACGACAAAGCTGATAGAGAAATTATGTCCGGTAATCACGGCTTCATAGGAGACCGTCATTCCCTGTCTCTGCAAAAAATCCCGATAGGTTTGATGGGTCCATCGGCTGAAGGTTTTGAAACCGAATGCCTCCATCAGCCATTCCACCAGATAGTACCGGATATTCTCCCGTGTAAATGTCGGTGCGATCATGATCCCGCCATCTTTTAAAACCCTCTTGATTTCTTCGATCGCACGGGCAGGATCGGGCATAATATGCAGCGCGTTGGCAATTACAACCGCGTCGAACGTATCGTCCCCGTAACGCAAATTCGTGGCGTCTGCCACCGCAAAGGTCACGTTTGGCGGCAGCGCTTTTTTTCGCGCCTGTGCGATCATCTCAGGAGAAAAGTCCGTCACCTCGAGGGCGTTGCAGTTTTCAGCAATCCTGCCCGAGAAGATTCCCGGACCGGCAGCCAGCTCCAAAACGTTCATCTCTTTGCTCAGATGTTCCGCAATCTTGCTTTCCGTTTCTGAATAGGCGCCTTTCGCTGCTTTTCCTCCCCAGGTAAACCACCCGTAAATCCTGGCTGTTCTCGACCAAAAGCTCTTATTGTCGTCCATTTTTCTCCCATCCTATCCCAAGATAAAGCAAAGGCTTCTGCAACGCCTGAGACCGGCGGCTTCCCCGCGCTTTGCGGGGGCCGTCTCATCGTCTCTATTTTATCACAGAAGCCAAAAAATGTCGAACGGGTCAAACCTACATCAAGATTAAATCTGCCAGGATTCCGCTTTTTGCCTGATTTCCCAGAACCGTTTATAGACGCCGTCTTCCAGAATCAATTCCTCATGGGTCCCCCTGGCGGCAATTTTCCCATCCTCCAAAACCAGGATCTGGTCTGCATTCTGGATCGTTTTCATGCGGTGGGCGATGATAACGATCGTTTTGCCGGAAACAAGGGTGCTGATCGCCTGCTGAACCAGCTGTTCATTTTCAGGGTCGATGCTTGCAGTCGCTTCATCTAAAATGATGATGGGCGCGTTTTTGAGCATGGCCCTCGCGATGGAAATCCGCTGCTTTTCTCCTCCCGAAAGGGTGGAGCCTCCGTCTCCGATTACCGTCTGATACCCGTCGGGCAGCGCCATAATAAATTCATGGCAGCAGGCGGCCCTGGCCGCTTCAACGACGTCTCCCTCACTTGCGTCGGCCCGGCCGAAGCGGATATTATTTTCAATCGTATCGTGAAACAGGTACACCTGCTGAAAAACCATGCTGATGTTCGCAAGCAGGCTGTCGCAGTTCATTTCTTTTACATCGGTGCCTCCCACAAGAAGGCTGCCCGAATCCGCATCATAAAACCGGGCTATCAGCCGGGTTAGCGTCGTCTTTCCGCTGCCCGAAGGGCCGACGATTGCCGTTGTAGACCCTTGCGGAATCCGGAAGGTCGCGTCTTCAATCACAGTCCGGTCATCATAGGAAAACGATACGTTCTGAAATTCAATATCATATGCTG
>CAMJRV010000062.1 GCA_946408315.1 uncultured Bacillota bacterium
GTTTAGCGCTTCCGCAACGGACAGATAGGCGTCGTGAAGCTTTACATATTTTCCAACGATGGCGATCGTGACCGATCGATCCCGTTTCGCGATCCGCTCCAGCATGGCGATCCACTCGTCCATGTCATAGGTTCCGCCGCATTCAAGATGGAGCTCCCTGCAGACGATTTCCGACAGGTTGCTCTCTTCCAGCATCATCGGCGCTTCGTATAGAACCGGAACCGTTCTGCTTTCAATCACGCAGTCAGGCTTCACATTGCAGAACAGGGATATCTTTTGCTTGATCTCCTCTTCAATGGGCTCGTCCGATCTGGTTACGATGATGTCCGGCGAAATGCCCATCGATCTCAGCTCCTTGACGGAATGCTGCGTCGGCTTGGATTTATGCTCGCCGGAGCTTCTGATATACGGCACGAGCGTAACGTGGATGAACAGGCAGTTTTCCTTCCCCCTTTCAAGGGAAACCTGTCGGATGGCTTCAAGAAAGGGCTGGCTTTCGATGTCGCCGGTCGTGCCCCCTATCTCTGTGATTACGACGTCCGCAGAGGTTTTTTCTCCTACGGAATAAATGAATTTTTTAATTTCGTTGGTCACGTGAGGTATGACCTGAACCGTGCTCCCAAGGTATTCGCCTGCTCTTTCTTTTGACAGAACGTTCCAGTATACTTTCCCTGTGGTCAGGTTGGAATACTGATTCAGATCCTCGTCGATAAAGCGTTCATAGTGTCCAAGATCCAAATCCGTTTCGGCGCCGTCTTCCGTCACAAATACCTCGCCGTGCTGATATGGGCTCATAGTCCCCGGATCCACATTGATATAAGGATCCAGCTTCTGCGCCGCCACCTTCAGTCCTCTTGCTTTGAGCAGCCGTCCCAGCGATGCCGCCGTGATTCCCTTGCCAAGACCCGACACGACTCCCCCTGTAACGAAAACAAATTTTGTCATACCCATTTTCACCTCCTCGGAAAATAAAAAAAAATAGATGCGGTATTTTGGGGTTTACAACAACAATCCCCACCAAATGACCGTCCTCTATTCGTTCACGCTGTTTTTCTATTGAATTCCATATTATATTATCATGTGCCGATTGAAATATCCAGCCTTTTCCCCAAAAGCATAAAATATTTTTCCGGCTTCCGCACATACTATTTTTTATGAATGGGCCGTAGAGGAGAAAAACGGTAAATTTTTCATGTTGCGTTGCATATGCAACACAAACCCGTACCGAACTGTGTTAAGCTTTCATCAGAAGGTAAAACTAAAACAGAGCGGCGCCAGCCGCAGTGGGGGTAGAAAAATGAGTAATAAGATAATGAAGAATATTGAAACTGCAAAAGCGCTGACTTTGGCAGATCTGGTTACGTATCAGGACGGGCAGGTCGTCAGCAAGACACTGGTTCAAAATCCCAGCGTAAGTCTGACCTTGTTTTCCTTCGATAAGGGGGAAGAAATCAGCACCCATTCCTCTCACGGTGACGCTATGGTCTATGTGATCGACGGCCAGGCGGAAATCACCATCGGCGACGAAAAATTCAACGTAAAGGCGGGCGAAACCATCGTGATGCCAGCAGAAGTGCCCCACGCTGTCGCCGCGCCGGAACAGCGGATGAAATTTATGCTCACAGTTGTCTTTTAGAGCGTAATATTCATAGATAAAATAATGTTTCAGGAGGGATATAGAATGAAAGCGACGATTGATCGTTCCGGTTGTATCGGATGCGGACTCTGTCCGTCTATCTGTCCGGAAGTATTTGCAATGGCAGACGACGGTCTGGCGGAGACCATCGTGGACGAGATTCCGTCCGGAGCGGAAGAAACCGCACAGGAAGCGGCTGAAAGCTGCCCTGTCTCCGTAATCACTGTAGAATAAGCTCTGATAAAAAACGCGGGCTGCAGCAATTTCTTATTTTGCTGCAGCCCAAAAATTTAGCTCACGTTATTAAAAGAAAACTGCCCTGACAATCAGCCATATAATCAACAGCCAAATCAATACGATGGGTATGGCATAGTACCATTTCTCCGGTTTTCCTTTGCTCCACATCTCTTCGGACTCTTTCCTATATCGAGCGAAGGTTTCTTCCGGAATGAATTTTATAGTCAACGCAATCAGGGCAGGCAGTAAGACGATATCGTCAAGATACCCGAGCACAGGGATAAAGTCAGGAATGAAATCGATCGGCGACAGAGCATAGGCGACGGTTATTCCTGCAAGTATTTTGGCGACAACCGGTGTTTCGCTGCTCCTCAGGCTCAAAAATAATGCGGGAATATCCATTTTCAACTGTCTCGCTTTTTCCTTCAGCTTCACGATATTCCATCCTCTCAGGTTTCTGTTTTTCTTTGCTTAAATTATTCTAACGCATCGTTTATATTATTTGCATAGCTGACCATTCCACCCATGAGAGCGTCCAGAAGTTCGTCACTTAAGTCGATTTTCCATTTTCCATCACTTTTGGAGAGCTTTATATCGACTTCGTTTGTTACAGTCTGAGTCTCTTCCTTTATCAGCTTTGAGAATACTTCCATGTACTGCTCGTTCAGCTGCCCTTCGTTCAAGCCACTGAATGCGAGTGCAAACGCCTGGGAGATAAACCCCGACATCACGCTTCCCATATCTTTGTTCGTTATCTCTGCTTTGACAATGGCGGTATCCTCTTCCTGAGAGGACTCCAGAATCCGGTACTCAACATTCCCTAATATCAAACCCATCATTTCTTTCGACTGTACATCCTCTTCCGTGTCGGGCTTTTCCTGTTCTCCGGCATTTAAAAGAGTCTCGTAATCGATATATTCAGAGGCCTTTTCAACATCAGCCGCCTTGATTGCATCAAACGCATTTTTTACGGCCTGCTCTGCAGTTTCTCCCCCTCCGTCTCCGCACCCCGCAAAGCCGAAAACTAACGCAACAACTAATAATACGGATAAAATCTTTTTCATTATTATGTACCTCCATAGGATTTTATGGTAACATATCCCAGATTTAGATGCAATGACCCAATTGGCGTATTGCATTCGGTATGACACTCCTGCCGTTTGACACGCATACTATGATTATCATAAATCAAGGAGCCAATGATATGTTATATGAAAACAAATTCAACGAACCAATGATTACATACGGTCAAATGAATTTACTGTTTTCGATCAGAAATCTCTGGAGAGATATTGCGACCTGGTCCAGAGCCTATATGATAAACAGGACGAGTAACTTAAAAATAGCCGAAGAGACATTTCAGCGTCTATATAAAATACCGCAGGAATTTGGAAATATCCTGCAATACTTTATTTCGTATGATCATTCTGTTCAGTTTGTCCAAATGCTGTCTCAGCAAATTGTACTTTTCAGGTCTTTATTGGATGCCCTGATCGCGGGTGACACCAATGCGGTGAATCAAACGGTTCAGAAATTATATCGGCTCGCAGATGAGAGAGCCGCATTCATGGCAGCAATCAACCCTTTTTGGAATGAAACCGTAATGAGGAATCTGATCTATGCTTTTTATCAATACACGTTTGACGAAGTGACTTCATTTTTATCCGGAAATTACTCGAAAGATATCGAAATCTACGACCGGCTTCTCCATCACTCCGATACGATGGGAGACTACTTCACCCAGGGCTTGTTTAATTATATAACCGCCAGCCAGCAGAATGGAAATAGCACGACGAGAAGCGACTGCTAACGCTCCAAAAAATAAAACAAGAGAAGGTGATATTTTGATTCGAGAAAAAAAATTTAATGATACCAACATTTATGGAACCACAAACCTTTTAATAAATTTGCGAAACTTATGGCTTGACCTGGCTATTTGGACGAGGAACTACATGGTGAGCATTATATCAGGTTATGGCAATGCTAATGCGGTTGGTGAAAGGCTATACAGAATCCCGACAGATTTTTACAGCCGTCTCCAGATGATATTTGGGGCACAAAGAGCCCAAGGGTTTATGAATTTATTATCGCAACATATCGCGCTTATTATGGAGACCACCAGCGCTATGAAAAATAGAGATAATGATGCCCTAAATAAAAATACTCAATCGTTATATCAAGATTCAATGGACTTGGCAAATTATTTAGTGGGATTAAATCCTTATTGGACTACAATACAGTGGAGTACTTTATTAGAGCAGTACATCAATATGACGTTACAGGAAATGGTTGCATTGGCCTCGGGAGATTTTGAAAAGGATATTGATATCTTTGATAGAATAACATATTATACAGTTTTTTTGGCGGATTATTTGACAGAGGGTATCATTCAGTATATAACCTTTAAACAAGAACCACCGGCGCCGATTGCCCCTCAAGTGCCGCAAACCACATGGAAACGGTAGTAAATTAAACTATGTCTGCAAAACAAAATCCGCTAGAATCATTGCAAATTCACTGATTCAGCGGTTCTATTTTTGGAACGGGTGCCGTACTAAGCGCCGTAAACCAGCTTTGATTCTCCGCCGGCCGTAGCCCAATTCAAGCACATCTTTAAGGCTTCCTTCTCTTTCATTGAGGTGATATTTCATGAATTCTATTGAATTAGTAACTATGGCTTCCACGCTTGCTATAATAATTTCAGATAGTATACCTAATGATGATGAATTAGCTTCGTTTACGGTACTGATTGATCTTATCAGTGATAATTTGGATGCAATTATTGCCCAACGAGCATTAAAGAAAAATAGAAATGTTCAACTATCACCGCTTGAAATTCTCGATATATAATTGCCTGCTGCAATATCTGAAAACGATAACAAGTGTTATGATATTGAGGATGGTCCGCCCGGTAATGATGGGCTTCTTTCCCTTCTCAAAACCTTCTGTTCTAATTTCGTTATGATTTTAATCGGCCGTCCGCCATAACCATTCCCCCCTTTCAGGTACAAGAAAAGACACGCCTTTCCTAGCGTGCCTTATTTATAAAATTTGACATAATATATTTTAGACGCTATTATATAAGAAAAGGATTACCGCTTTTTGCAGGGCGGTCAGTCCTAAACATTGGGTTTAAGAAAGCCGTCTAACCTGCTACATTTAGGCGGTTTTCGTTATTTCTTAAGCTTGTATCTATATCCAAAATAAAAAAAGCACTCTTGAACAGAATGCTTTTTTATTTTGGAGCGGGTGATGGGAATCGAACCCACGTATCCAGCTTGGGAAGCTGGTGTTCTGCCATTGAACTACACCCGCGCGCTTTTTTATATTACCTCAGTTTCTGAAAAAAATCAAGCACTTTCCCGAAAGACTTTTCAACAACTGCCAGCCCAAAACGGGGTCGTAATCCTTCACCGTTTTTTATGGAAACAAAACAAACTTAACGATAACAGCTATGAGAATCAACCCAAGAATATAAAACTTGGCATGAGACTTCTTTTCAGCCGATTCAGCTCCCAACGCTTCCTTCGGAACAGATCCGAACAGAGATTCCGCAATCCGTTTATACGTTGGGGAGCCGATCTGCAACAGGCTTCTTTCTCCGTTTCTCCACTCAACGGAAATCAGCCGTTGTTCTTTTCCGTCCTGGCCCGCCGCAGATCTGGCCGTTGTGGTCAGGATACCGTCCCATATGCTTCCTTTTGACAGATCCGCCAGTTCAAACGTTTTGACCGTAAAATTATTAAAGTACACGTCGTCCCCGCTCGTCACTTTAATGTGATCATAAACAATCGTATAATCCTTGTATTTTCCTGCTAAGACCTTTTCCTGCAACATTGCAAAAACCCTCCAATTACATTTGTTTGACATCTATTAGTGGATTTTGAAAACATATGGAATATCTTTCGCCCGGCTTCGCACGCTTCTAGAATATGGATATTATATACTTTTTTATTGAGTGTGGCAAGAAGGAGTAGTATCATAGAAATTGGGATTTAGTATTGCTGCTGCAAGCGGACCTGCAAAAGCAGATGTGCAAACTATGAGGGACAAAAGAAAGGGTTAAAGGGAATATGACGATCACGAACAACATTCTCGACACCGCGCTGATCTTTGAAGGGGGCGGTATGAGGGCAAGCTATACTGCGGGCTTTTTAAACAATCTTCTGGAAAACGAAATTTACTTTGACTATGTCGCGGGCATCTCCGCAGGCTCCAGTCATAGCGTCAACTATTTATCCAGAGATGTTGAGCGCTCGAAACGCTCTTTCGTGGATTTGGTTCTGGACCCCAACTTCGGGGGCTGGCATTCATTTCTCAAAGGGGAAGGCTATTTCCGCGCTAAATATATCTATGAGGAGACGCCTTTTCCCGACGCTTCGCTGCCATTTGATCTCGAAACCTTTATGAGAAATCCGGCCCGACTCCGCATCGGGACCTTTGATCGGGACAACGGTGAAATCATTTATTATTCCAAAGAGGACATCCACGATATCAGAGATCTGATGAAAATCGTCCGGTCCTCGTCTTCGATGCCCATCTTCATGCCACCGACTTGTTACAATGACCGTTATTACATCGACGGCGGTTTGGGCGGCGGAATCCCTCTCGACATCGCAAAAAATGACGGAATGAAGAAGTTTTTCGTTGTGCTCACCCGGGAAAGAGGCTACCGGAAGGGGCCGGTCAAATACGGCGGCTTTTTCAAGACGTATTATCGAAAATACCCCGCCGTGGCGGAAGCGCTGCTGAAGCGCCACACGGTATATAATCAGACTTTGGAAGAGCTGGAACAACTGGAAAGCGAGGGAAAGGCATTTCTGGTATATCCCGATACCATGCCCGTATCCAACCGGGAAGTGAACTACCGCAAGCTCTCTGAAAGCTACCGGCTTGGTTACGAACAAGGACGTCGAGATTTGTCGAAATGGCGAGAGTTTCTGTCGAAATAGCAAAATTGTATCGAGGAATGGGCAGATCTGTAATCGACGATAAACAGCCCGATCTGTGGATAACTTGTGCGAGGCAATCTTGAACTGGCGAATAGCTTGTTGAAATTTCAATGCTTACACTGTATTTTCTTTTCCACAGGCATATGTGTATATCTATGTGAATATTATTGTATACAATTTTTAAAAGCATGTGGAAAATAGGCGGAAAGCCTATAACTCTGCTGATTGTCCCTGTTGAAAAAGTTTGTCAGAGGAAAACCGTTCGGGTTTACATAATACAATGGGGATCGGGTCGGAGTGCCGGGCAGAGAGTAAGAGGAGGAGAAGAATGCTGGAAAAGAATGACATGATACGACTGATTGAAGACGCGGTAACCAAATCACCTTACAATAACTTCCGCGCGATGGGAAACCCGGAAGAACCCATGTGGGACAGCCCGATCGTCGGCTTTGCCGCAGGGGATGATCCCTACTTCCGCCACTATAAAGATACGATTGGCGAATTCTACTGGCTTCCCCGGGATGTATTCCGATTGGGGACAGGAGAGGAAGCCGAGGACGGTCAGCTGACGGTCATCAGCGTAGGGTTTCCCCAGACTGTGACCACGAAGAAAGATCAGAGAAACGCAGCCGGCATGCCGTCGGAGCGCTGGCTCTATACCAGAGGAGAGTGGGAGAAGCTGATCTTTCGGATCAGCAGCGATATTGTGGAGCGCCTGAAGGCTCGCGGAGTCCAGGCGGTATCTCTGGATTCGATACGAACATTTTCAAGGCAAACCTCACCAAAATTTGGAATGGCCTCAAACTGGTCGCACCGCCATACGGCGTTTATCGCAGGGCTGGGAACCTTCGGCCTCTCCGATGGGCTGATTACGGAAAAAGGAAAAGCCATGAGGTTTACGACGATCATCATAAAGGGAAACGTGGAGCCGACAGTCCGCCCTTATGGCGACCACCATGCCTACTGTAAGTTCTATACGGAGAACCGATGCGGCGCCTGTATCACAAGATGTCCCGTAAAAGCCATCACCCGGGATGGCCACGACAAGGAAAGGTGCAGCGACTATCTGGAAAAAATCAAACATGAAATCGGTCCCGACTTTGTGAGGAATTCGGAATATATATCGGGCTGCGGATTATGCCAGAGCAAAGTCCCGTGCCAGGACAGAATTCCAAAGTAATCGCCATAAAACACGGTCTTTCCGGCATAATAATACTACAATTCTTTTGAGAGAGGTCAACTGTGATACGATTATTGAGAACCCCCTTACTGTCAATTATCCTTCTTTTCGGCGCCGTATGCTTCTGCATCTGGCAAAATAACAGCATTGTGATTACAAGATTCAATCACTTCGACAGAAAAATTCCAGGTGAATTCAACAACTTCACCATCGTCCAGATTTCCGATCTTCACAATAAGAAGTTTGGACCGCAGCAAAAAAATATAATAGAGAAGATTAAAAGCATTTCTCCGGACATCATCGTTGTTACCGGCGACCTGATCGACCGGCGGAAATACGATTTGGAAACAGCCCTCACCTTTATAGAAAAAGCGGTGGAAATCGCCCCGGTTTACTATGTCTCGGGGAATCACGAAATATGGTCCGGAAAATATGATCTTATAAGAAGCAAACTGGTCGATGCGAAGGCGACCGTCCTCGACGATGAGATGGCGACGCTATCAAAAGGAAGCTCGTCCATACAGGTTTTGGGGCTATCCCATCCGGGCTTCCTCGTATCCGGCGGAAAAAAGAGAACCGACACCAGAAAAATGAAAGCGCAGCTGCAAAAATGGTAGAACAACGAAGGATTTCAGATTTTACTTTCCCACAGGCCCGATTTTTTTGATTTGTATAAGGATAGCAATATCAAAGTAATCTTCTCAGGCCACTCCCACGGGGGGCAGTTCCGGATTCCCGGCATCGGCGGCTTGCTCTCTCCCGATCAGGGATTTTTTCCGAAGTATGACGGAGGACGATATGCCGAAGGCGGTTCGGTTATGTACGTTAGCAGAGGGTTGGGAAACAGCCTTGTTCCGATCCGGATTTTCAACAGACCTGAGATCATCGCGGTCACATTAAAGGCTGATTTATGAGCCTGGAAATACCGTCTCTACGGGAGTTCGAGCGGCTCAGACACCTCTGCCGGGGCTCGAACAGCTCAGGCCCCTCCGCCGGGTCTTGAGTGGCTCCGGCACCTCCGCTGGAATGCGGACGGTCACTTCCTGAACTTGATTCTGATTTCATAATATGTATACATGATGACTCCGAAAATAAATGCCAGAAACAAGCCTCCGATCAGCCAATCGGCATTGCTGCTCAACATTTCTCATACCCTCCCCTTTCATCACTTTACCATCAGTTTATGATGGGACTCTTTACTTGTGATACGGTTCGGCAGGAATAAATTAAGCCACAGATTTCCTTTCCGGTAACCTGTGGCTCATGAATTTGCACTTCGTCTTTCTGTTTTATCTGATATAGTCGCTAGGGTCAATTGCAACTCCGTCTTTTAATACTTCAAAATGTAAGTGCGGAGCGTCCAGGCTTTCAAACAGCGACGAGCTTCCAACTCCGCTGATAGCCTGTCCTTTTTTCACCACATCTCCCTCTTCCACCATTTTGGTCGTGCTTAAATTTGAATACTTGGTTACAATTCCATTCCCATGCGATATTTCGATGGTAATTCCCAGCTTGTCATCCTTATAAACCTTGGTGATGGTTCCGTCTCCGGCTGCCAAAACCTGCGTGTCGGCAGGAGCCTGAATATCGATGCCGCTATGGATGACGTACTGGTCCAGCGTCTGGGAATAAATCGGCACTTCATTAGAAAATCCCTTTGTTATCTGCCCGCTTACAG
>CAMJRV010000063.1 GCA_946408315.1 uncultured Bacillota bacterium
TCAGTATGAAGCGAATCCCGTTGGCAGAGGGTTAAAAAGCAACAAGACCAATCAGGTCGGCGTCATCGTGCCGTCCTTCAATCAGGTTTACTTCCCGGCAATCCTTCAGGGGATCCATGAAGCGGGAATCAAGTACGGTTACAATATCCTTGTCTTTGAAACCAACAGAAACGTCGAGCTGGAGAAGGAGCATGTGAGGTTTTTGCAGCGCTCCTGGTCTGACGGGATCATCCTCGCGTCCTATGCCAACGGAGAAAATATTTCAGATCGAAAATATATCAGATCCCTCGTGGATAGCGGGAGCCGGAAGAAGCCCATCCCGGTGGTTTCTCTGGAAAACGTTCTGGATCCCGGGATCGACGCTGTCGTCATCGATAATAAAAAGGCGGCAGGACTCGCGGTGAATCATTTGATTTCGCTGGGCCACAGAAGCATCGCCCATATTGCGGCGCCGCTGAAATTTCAGATCGGCAGCCTTCGGCTGGAAGGTTTCCGGGAGGCGATGCGCCAGGCGGGGCTTGCGGCAGACGACGCGCTGATCGAGGAAGGCGACTATTCCCCTATCAGCGGTTATCATGCCATGAAGGAAATTTTGAAGAGGGGAAGGGAGTTTTCCGCGGTATTTGCCTCCAATGACCAGATGGGGATCGGCGCGATCCGCGCCTTGCAGGATGAAGGCCGCCGGATTCCGGAAGACGTGGCGGTGATCGGCATCGACAATAATTTCCCTTCCACTCTGATCAACCCATCCCTTTCCAGCGTCAACCTGCCGAAATATGATCTCGGATTTCAGGCCATGCAGCTGCTGCGCGAGCGGATGGAGGACCCCGACAGGCCCCAGTGTGTGATCACGCTGGAATCCGACCTTGTCGTCCGAAAGTCCACGAGCAGCGAAGGCAGCGGCACGTGGAACCTGATCGGCTGGTAAAAAAATGAGGGGGAATTTGAAATGGAAGAGTTTTTAACGCTCAAGGATCATGTGTACCGTTACATTGCCGAACAGATCAGAGACGGAAGCCTCGCTCCCGGAAAGAAGATCAACGAAAACAGCATTTCCGAAAAGCTGAACATCAGCCGTACTCCGGTGAGAGAGGCGCTGATTCAGCTTTCCTCTGAGGGGCTTTTGGAAAATGTTCCGAGGAAGGGATTTATCATCAAGCACCTGAATGAGGAAGAGGCAAAGGAAATCTACCTGATCATCGGCATCATGGACGGTCTTGCCGTTTCTCTTGCCTGTCCGTTTATCACCGCTCAGGCCGTCAAAGACATGGAGTTTTATATTACAAGCATGGATATCGCCATCGATACGGCCAATTTCAGCATGTACCACAAGCTACAGGAGGAATTCCACAACGTTTACCTGTCCCTCTGTCCCAACAGCAGCCTCGTCAATCTCCTGACCCAACTCAAGAAGAAATTTCTACGCCGATCCTATGTGGCGGAGCCGCAGAGCAACATGAAGGATATCCTGCTCGTAACGAACGATGAGCACCGGGAAATTGTGAGGCTGATCAAAGAGAGCGATACCGCCGGATTGGAAAAATATCTGCGTGAGGTCCACTGGAACGTTCAGAAAGCCTATATGGAAACGCTGTAGAAAAGCGTTTCTTTTTTTATTGCTTAATTGCGATTCACAGCCGATGAAGTCGTGCTGTGGTATTCTCAAAGGGAGACCTGAAACCTTGTACTGAGCTTATGCGGAGCTTCCGCACAGCATATAAGCGAGGGAGGCTCCCGTGGGAATACCACAGCTCGGCGATGACTGTGAATTGCCGCTTTTTTGTATTGACTTTTTGATTTCATAATTATAATATGTATAAAATATATTATATATAAAAGACAACGTGGGATGAGGCGAGATACTTCGGGATGTCCGGGAGGCGTCTCGGATAAGGGAATTTGTTTCCGGAAAGGGAGAAACTATGTTTAAGAATGTCATTGTAAAAAGACCTTGCAGAGCGATGGTGGAAGGCATTACGTCAGCCCCCGAGCTGGGAAAGCCGGATTATGATCTGGCCCTCAGGCAGCATGACGCCTATATCGAGGCTTTGAAAGCCTGCGGAGTCGCAGTTACTGTGCTGCCGGAGGACGAAGCGTTTCCCGATTCCTGTTTCGTAGAGGATACGGCTGTTCTGACCAGAAAGTGCGCGATCATCACCAATCCCGGCGCGGCTTCGAGGAACGGTGAAGTCGAGGCGATGATACCGGTCATCAAGGAATTCTATACAGAGGATCAGATCGAGTATATCAAAGCTCCCGGAACATTGGAGGGCGGAGACGTCATGATGGTGGGAGACCACTTTTATGTGGGGAGATCTGCCAGAACGAATGAGGAAGGGATCAGACAGTTTATTGAAATCCTCAATCGATACGGTCTTACCGGTTCGGAAGTGCCTTTGGCGGAGGTTCTCCACCTGAAGACGGGAGTCAATTATATTGAGAATGACAATATGCTGGTAAGCGGTGAGTTTATACATAAGCTCGATTTTGAAAAATTCAATAAGATCATCGTGCCGGAGGAGGAGTCCTATGGTGCAAACTGCATCTGGGTCAACGGCACGGTCATCGTACCGGAAGGTTATCCGACGGTGCTGGACTCCGTAAAAAAAGCGGGTTATCAGACGATTACGACGGATACTTCGGAATACAGAAAGCTTGACGGAGGTTTAAGCTGCCTCTCGCTGAGATTTTAACGACGGTGTCAGCTCCCGCTTTTGAAGCGGGACGCTGGCACCTGTGGTTTGAAGGTGTTTTTTCACTGTAATTCTGCCGAGCGGTGCTAAAGCACCGGGCAGAATGTTGAAAGGAAGGGATCTGAAATGGAAAAAAGTATGAACCAGCCGGAAGCCTCCTCTAATTTGCAGCGAAAGTTAAGAGCCAGACATATGAATATGATCGCCATCGGAGGCGCGATCGGAACGGGACTGTTTGTGGCAACCGGTGCTTCTATCAGCACCGCAGGTCCGGGAGGAGCGATTGTTGCTTATGCAGTCATAGGAATGGCGGTATTTTTCGTTATGAACGCCCTTGGAGAGATGGCGACGTATACGCCGGTGCCGGGAGCGTTTGAAACCTATTCTACCCGGTATGTCGACCAGTCCTTTGGCTTTGCCATGGGATGGAACTACTGGTATTGCAGTACGATGACGATTGCGGTAGAAGTGGTCGCCGCTTCCATTCTCATCAAGTTCTGGCTGCCGGACAGCAGTTCGGCCATCTGGAGCACGCTATGCCTCATCATACTGATCGGGCTGAACCTGTTTTCCGCCAGCGTTTTCGGCGAGGCGGAATTCTGGTTTGCAGGGATCAAGGTGGCCACGATCATCATTTTCCTTGTCGTCGGAATTCTAATGATTTTCGGTATTTTTAACGGAGAACCGATCGGATTTCAGAACTGGACTATTGAGGAAGCTCCCTTTGTGGGCGGAGGCTATGCCATCTTCAGCATCCTGATGGTAGCCGGATTTTCCTTCGTGGGAGTGGAGGCGACAGCCGTTGCAGCCGGCGAATGCGTCAATCCCGATAAGACGGTTCCGAAGGCCATCAACAACGTGTTCTGGAGGATTATGATCTTTTACATCGGAGGCATCATCGTTGTGGCCACGCTGCTGCCCTATACCGATCCGAACCTGCTCAGCGGCGATATCGACAACGTTGCAATGAGTCCGTTCACGCTGATCTTTCAGAGGACCGGGCTTGCAATCGCCGCATCCCTGATGAATGCCGTCATTCTGACCTCCGTACTGTCCTGCGGAAATTCGACGCTCTATATTGCCAGCCGGCTGCTCTATTCCATGGCTAACAGCGGAAAAGCGCCGCGCCTGTTCGGAAAGGTCAGCAAGCGGGGCGTTCCGATCTATGCCGTTCTCGGAACCGCAGCTATTTCCTGCCTGTGCTTCCTGTCCTCGTTTGCGGGGGACAGCGTCGTATATACGTGGCTTTACAACGCCACAGGCTTGACGGGCTTCATCACCTGGTTCGGAATCTGCATCTGTCACCTGCGCTTCAGAAAGGCGTTCAAGGCCCAGGGCAGGGATATGGCGGATCTGAAATACAAGGCGAAACTCTACCCCTTTGGAACGGTGGCAGCTCTGATCATCTGCGGATTCGTGATCCTGGGCCAGGGCTACTACGCGATAACGGATTCCGGGATCGACTGGTACGGAATTCTGGTCGCCTATATCGGATTGCCGATTGCGGTTGCCTTATACATCATACATAAGCTTTTGAAGAAAACAAGATTAATCCCCGTCGAGGAGATGGATCTGACGGCAGGAGACGGAACAGGAGGAAATTAAAATGAAATACGGATGCCAGTCCATGGTCGGAAAAATGAACGCGGTGCTGATCAAAACGCCGGAGAACGCGTTTCGCAGCCAGCAGTACCTGAACGAGGAATATGAACAATATGGGTATCTTGGATGCCCCGATCTCGAAAAAGTATTGGAAGAGTACGGGATATTTGAAAACATCCTCCGGCAGAACGTTGAGAACGTATATACGCTGCCCTTTGACGAAAGCGCGGGGATGGATTCGATTTACACCCACGATACGGTTAAAATCACGAAGAAGGGTGCAATCTATTTTCCCATGGGGAAAGTGCTGCGCAGAGGCGAGCCCGATGCGACCCGGTCCTATCTGGAATCCATCGGGATTCCGACCCTTGGCGCCATCGGCGGGACGGGGAAGATGGAAGGCGGGGATGTGGTCTGGATGGATGAGCGAACGGTGGCCATCGGCAGAGGATACCGCACCAACGATGAGGGAATCCGCCAGTTCCGGGAGCTTGCGGGGGATCTCATCGACGAGATCATCACCGTTCCTATGCCCCATGGAGACGGAGAGGACGCCTGCCTTCATCTGATGAGCATCATCAGCATGGTGGACGAGGACCTGGCGGTCGTCTACTCCAAATACATGCCGGTATTTTTCAGGGAATACTTGCTGGAAAGAGGGATACGGCTGATTGAGGTGCCGGATGACGAATATGATTATTTGGGCTCCAACGTGCTTGCCCTGGGGAACCGCAAATGCGTCGTGCTTCAGGGAAATCCGAAGACAAAAGCGGCGCTGATCGACGCGGGAGCTGAGGTTTTTGAATATCCGGGCAGAGATCTGTCCTATTTCGGAACCGGCGGACCGACGTGCCTGACCTGCCCGCTGCAAAGAGACTGACGAAAGAAGAGACGAGGGAAAGAATGGATCAGACAATTGACATGAAGGATATTGACAAAGATATCGATGCGATACTAAAAGCATACGTCGCTGTGAACAGCGAAACCTGCACGCCGGGAGAAAAGGGCGCCGAAGCCTTTCTGCTGGATTATCTGGGAAACATCCCATACTTTGCACAGCATGGAGATCACTTCGGAAGCTATGGGATTCAGGACGATCCGCTGGAGCGGTCGGTCTGCTGGGCCATGGTGAAGGGGGAAGGGGAGGAGACGGTCATCCTGCTTCACCATTCCGACGTGGTGGGGGTTGAGGATTTCAAAACCTTAAAGCGTCACGCCTTTTGCCCGGACCAGCTGGAAGAGGAGCTGAAGAAAATCAGCGCCGAGCTTCAGCCGGAAGCGCGGGAAGATCTCCATTCCGGAGACTATCTCTTTGGAAGGGGAGCCGCCGACATGAAGGGCGGCGGAGCGATCCAGCTTGCGCTTTTAAAACGGTATTCGGAGCTCCATGGGCTGAAAGGGAATCTCATCCTGCTCGCTTTGCCGGATGAGGAAAACCTGTCGGCTGGCATGAGGGCGGCCGTCGATCTGCTGGCGGAACTGAAGGAAAAATATGGACTGCGGTATCTGTACGCGTTTAATTCCGAGCCTCATCAGCGGAAGAGCCGGGATAACGGGTTGATTTCCGAAGGGTCTGTCGGAAAAATACTGGCGTTTGTCTACGTCAGGGGATTCTTATCCCATGTGGGGAAGGTGTTTGAAGGCCTGAATCCTGTGCCGCTGCTCTCCGAAATCGTTGGCCGGACGGAGCTCTCTCCTGGTTTTTCCGATAACGTCAGAGGGGAATCGGCTCCTCCTCCCACGTGGCTGTACCTCCGGGACCGGAAGGAGACTTACGACGTTTCCATGCCCCTTTCCGCAGGCGGATGCATCAGTATTCTTACCTTGGACTCCAATCCCATGGCGGTTTTGAAAAATTTAAAAGAGGTATCCGCCGAATCGTTTCAGTCCATCATAGACAGAATGAACGAGCGCTATGCCGTCTTCTGTGGAAATACGGGGCGCAAGCCGTCAAAACTCCCCTGGAGGCCGTCGGTGATTACGTATGCTGAATTGCTTCAGGAAGCCCGCAGGGCCCACGGTGAAGCGTTCGACGTTTCCTACCGGAAAAAGCTGGACGCTGTAAATGAAAGCATTAAAAAGGGCGAACTGGACCTTATGGAAAGCAGCTTTCTCCTGACGGACCACGTTTTCAACTTCATCAGCGATCTGTCTCCCCGGGTGGTGCTGGGCTTTGTGCCTCCCTACTATCCCAACGTGTCGAACCTTCTGGTTCCCAATCTTTCGGAGGGACAGAAATCCCTTGCGGCTATGATTTCGGATTACAGCGCGAAGCGGTTCGGGCAGAAATACGAGAGGGAATATTACTATACCGGCATCTCTGACCTGAGTTATCTGGCCATTACGGACAGTGCCGGGATTCGGGAAGAGCTGGAAAAGGACATGCCTCTTTATGGCAGCGCCTACTCCATACCCCTTGAAATGATCGAGATGCTGTCGATGCCGAGCATGAATATCGGACCCTGGGGAAAGGACTTCCACAAGCTGACAGAGCGGGTATACAAGCCTGACCTGTATGTTAGGACGCCGGTCCTGCTGAACCGGGCGATTCAGCTGATCCTGAGCAATACGGCTTCGGTATAAAAATAAGAGACTGTTGCAAAACGATTTTTCATTTTGTAACAGTCTCTTGTATGCGGCGGCGATGTCGTTTCGCGCCGAATTATTTCATGCTCACGATCGTTCTCTTGTCTACTGCTTCCTTAGCGGCGAATGCCCACTGTACGGCCTTGTATGCATCCGTCAGGTCGGCCTTCGGCTGCGTGTTGTTCTGGATACAGTCGACGAAATCCTGAAGCTCCGCTTCAAAGGTCGGCAGCCAGAATTCAAAGAAGTTTTTGACGCATTCCGTGGTGACGCCGTTGCGGTTCATGGAAACGACTCTGTCTTTATTCGGTGTTGTTCCCAATCTCAGAGAACCCTCTGTTCCGAATACTTCGTATTCCACATGATAGCCATAGGTCGCGTTTCTGGAGGTTTCCATGTAGCCCATCACACCGTTTTCAAAACCGATGGAGATGATGCAGTTGTCGATGTCTCCGATTTCCGCAAGTCCTTCATATCCGAAAGCGCCGCCGATACCGTACACGGTCTCAGCGTCGGATTCGATAAGCCATCTTGCAACATCATAATCGTGGGTCAGCATATCGAATACCAGACCGCCGCTGGTGGGGCTGAACTTCAGCAGCGCTTCTCTGTTCCACTCAGGATCTCTGTTTACGAGCTTGATCAGGATCGGCTTGCCGATGAAACCGGCGTCGATTTTTTCTTTCATGGACATCAGGGCGCTGTCAAACCTTCTGTTGTAACCGATCTGGAAGATCTTGACGTCGTTCTTTTCCACCGTTTCCTTGATCAGATCGATTTCTTCCAGCGTCATTCCCAGGGGCTTTTCGCAGTAGATATTCTTAACGCCTGCGTTTGCGGCGTCGCAGATCATCTTGCAATGGAAGGCGGAATTGGATGCGATGACGATACCGTCAAGGTTTTTATCGCTGAACATTTCCATGTAGTCGGTAGTGCCGTAACCGGGATTCATCTCTTTCATAACGCTTTCCACCTCTTCGGGGACGGCGCTGCAGACGGCAGCCAATTCCGCGTTGATGATGTTATAATTGATGTTCGCCGCATGCTCGCGTCCGAGTCTTCCCAGGCCAACAATCCCTAATTTAACTTTCTCCATGTTTTACCTCTCCTTTTTCTATCCTTACATTCTGTTCGGTCCTTTAAATTTTGTCCAATTAATTGTTAAAAATTTACCGAAATGCATTTTTTACTCCCTGGATCCAGCCGGATAAAGCGGTTTCCGAATCGGGGAGTGGAAGGCATTCGGCGCTGATAAAGCCTTTGTAATCAACGGCTTTCAACGAATTAAAAATTTCTTTCAGATCGATATGGCCGGCGCCGGCGAAGCGGCGGTTGCTGTCGGCTATATGAATATAACCCAATAAATCACCGCAGTCAAGGATTGCTTTTGACAGATCGGCGTCCTCAATATTCATATGAAACGTATCCAGCAGAATTCTGGTGTTGGGAAGGTCGTTTTCGCGGATAAAAGCGGCCGTTTCCTGCGCCGTATTCAGATAATTGTTTTCAAACCGGTTGATCGCCTCAAAGACGATCCCGACATTTTTCTCCCGGGCATATTCGGCAACGGTTAGTGTGGATGATGCCAGCCGTTCAAGGGAGCGGCGGCCATCGTCCTCCGTCGAGAGATTTCCCCGGATGCATCCGATGATTACGGTAGCTTGATAGGGGGCTGCGGCGTCGACAAAATCCTTCAGCCGTTTCACAGCTGCCGCACGATTTTCATCATCTTCGTGAATCAGGGAAAGACCTTCCTGAACATAAGCTCTGCCGGTAGCAAAGGCGGAAATTTCCAGACCGTTTTTCCTGCATTCGGAACCGATTTCCGCAAGGGGAATCTGAGCCGGATTCGCCCAGTGGAGTTCTATGGCGTCGTAGCCGAGTTCTGAAGCCAGCGCAATCCTGCCGGCCGGGTCTCCGGCCATGATGACAGGCGCCGAAGGGTTCAATTCCGCCGACAATGTGGCGGCCAGTTTCATCTGCTCAGGCAGACCGTTTTTTATACTCATCGTTTATTCCTCCAGACCGGTCAGATTGAGATGGCGCCCGATATGGGCGATCAATCTCCGGTAATAATGCTCTTCGTTCTCTTCAAGAGTCCGATACAGCGCCTCTTTCAGCGAATCATCTTCCAGAATAAAACCGTAGGTGATATGGAGCAGCTGCCTGCTGTTATCATCCGCAAGGTAACCGATCAGAGCGTCATCCTTTCTGGCGGAAGGGGAATCGACTTTTGCCGGATCTCCCGATACGTGATAGAATGCCTTAGCTTCTGCAAAGTGCGCCAGCGCCTTTTCATGGATGGCCCGGTAGAGTGCCGGATTCTGTTCCGCAACGGTGCCGACGGCTTCCAGCCAGTTGGTGCCGGAAGTCTTCAGGTGAAGCCTGCCGTCCGTATATTTGCCGATCATAGGGAATACGCTGAACTTGTCGCTGCCCGAATGGATGCTGAGCTTGTAGCCGAAATGGTCCGCGATAGCGGCATGCTGCCGCAGCTGATTTTCAAATTCGGTGACGTCGCCTATGTAGTCGATTCCTTTCTGGAATTCGCCGATAAAACGGGGAGCCAGACTGGTTACTTCAATTTCGTGATAGTCAAGCTCCATCGCTACGAATAGATGTCCCTGGGCGGTGGTGACCGATTCGGTCTCGTCGATGGACAGCTCAAAATCCACCGTATGGTCTGCCTTTTGCAGATAGCTGAAATAGATTTCCTTTACAAAATCTACGGCGCTGCCGTAAATCAAGGCGCATTGCATCAATTCCCGGCTGCTGAAACAATATTCC
>CAMJRV010000064.1 GCA_946408315.1 uncultured Bacillota bacterium
CTATATATCCGATTCCTATGACCGGCCTCTCGTTTCGAAGCCGAAATTTTTTGCCGTCGGAAATTTTTTACCGAAAGCTCTCGTCATGCATGATCATATCCTTTAGCTTGTCGATATGATTGAACGCCTCAAACCTGGCGTTTGCTCCGTTTCCGCTGACGATTTCTTCCAGAATCCGCTTATGCTCCGGAATCATTTCCTCCGCACGCTTGAAATCCTTATAGTAGATGTACCGGAAGCGAAGGACCAGTTCCTGAAGCTGCTCCACCATGTGGATCAGGTGGTTGTTTCTGCAGGATTCCACGATCATATGATGGAACTTCGTATCGTTGGAAATCATCTCCGCCATGTCGCCGTCGGCAACGGCCTGCCGGAACCGTTCTCCGGTCTCACGCAGCTCCTTCTTTTCCTCTTCCGACATCCGCTCCGCCGCCAGGTATGCCGCCAGACCTTCCAGGTTCGCCCTGACCTCAAGGATGTCCTCCATGTCCTTAATGGAGACTTCCGACGCGTAAGCGCCTTTTCTCGGCTCAATGACGACCAGGCCTTCTTTTTCCAGCTTTCTGATCGCTTCTCTGATCGGCGTACGGCTTACGCCCATATCTTCTGCAAGCTCGATTTCCATCATTCTGGTGCCGGGCTTGATCTTTCCCGTTAAAATAAGGGTTCTCAGTTCTTCATACACGATTTCTCTCAGCGGTCTATGACTTTGAATGTCAAAATTCAACATATCTAATTCCTCTCATTGCTTATAATGTTTTTACAAGAAAGGTCTCCTTATTCAGTGTTTTCAGCCTTTCATAAGCTGCCGACCCTCTTTTTCTGCAGGGATACAGGCCAAACACCGTAGGGCCGCTGCCACTCATCAATGCCTTGTATGCTTTCCCTTCTTGAACAATCTTGTTCTTTGTATACACAATAACAGGATACTCTTTTAAGCTATAACTTTCAAGTACATTCGTCATATTTTTTGAAATTTTATATAAATTTCCCTCCCGCAATCCGGCAATTAATTCCTCCGTATTCGGGCGCTCCGTAATCTCCTGAAGGTTTAGTCCACCATAAACCTGTGCGGTGGAGAGGCTGACAGCCGGTTTGGACAGAAGAATCCATGAATTCAGCGGGGGAACAAGCGCAAGCTTCTCCCCGATCCCCGAGGCGACGGCGCAGGTTCCCGCCATAGGGTCCTCCTTTAAATTCAGTTCGGCGTTGAGAGCCGCTTGCCCTGCGAGGCAGAAGGAGACGTCCGCGCCAAGACTGACGCCCAGCTCCATCAGCTTTTTCAGATCGAGCTTCAGGTCCCATATCCGGTTGAGGGCGTGCAGCACAGCCGCACAGTCCGCGCTTCCCCCGGCCAGGCCTGCCGCTACGGGGATGTTCTTCTCCATATCAACGATAATACTCCCCGATTTCCCCCCACCGTACTGCTCCGCCATGAGCGCCGCGGCCTTGTAGGCAAGATTTCTGCTGTCGACCGGCAGATAGGATAGATTGGAAGAGACGCTGATCCCAATACGTTCTCCGTGATCTCCCGCTTCCGCACCTCCTCCAGAATCCCCCGCTCCCGTGTTCGCCTCTCCCGGCGCCCAACCGACTCTGACCTGATCCCAGAGATCGATCTGCTGCATGACCATCAGAACCTCGTGATAGTCATCGGGACGCTTCCCAAGAACATCGATGGAAAGGTTGATCTTTGCATAAGCCTTTACTAAAATCTCTTTCATTCTTTCTCCTTCCGGCAATCCGGGCCCGATAAAAAAGTGGCTTAGCCACTTAGATAAAAAAGCGGGCAGATAACCCTTATCCGCCCGCCGCCGACAGCTTTTCAGCTCTTGCCGTTTCCTTTTTCGTTTTCTTTATTTTTTTCCGCTCTTCGCCTTCGTGTTCTTGCTCTTTCCGGTCGCGTTCTTAGGCCGGGTCGTTCCCGCAGCAGCTCTTGCAGCAGCTCTTTCCCTTTCCCGTTCCGCGATTTCTTTTCTGCCCGTTTTATAGGTGCTTCCCACCTCGACGATCGGTCTCGGTCCGGTCACCCGCTTGGTGTCCTTTCCAAACTCCAGACCCATTTCGACCTCTGTACTTTCGGAACCACGGGATTTCCCTTTGTTCTTTTTCTCTTCCTGAATTCTGGCCTTTTCTTTTTCCTTTTCTGTCTTCGCTACGACCTCTTCCACGGATTTTCCCGTTTCCCTGGCAACCTTATATGGGTTCACCTTCTTCTCGGACTTCGCGACTTCCTCTTCCTCCTGCTTCTTCAGCTGACGCTTCGTCGAAATGGAGGTGAAGAAGATCATTCCGACCATCATGACGCCCATCAGTCCCATGTTCACGTTATTGTCGGTGCTGATATTTCTTGTCTTCAGGTTGATCGTCTTGTTCTTCCCGAGCGTATCTCCATTGGCCATCTTCAGATCGCCGGAAATGCTGAGCTTGTAGCTGGTGTTGGACTCCAGAGTCTGATCGACCAGGACCCAGATTTCATTCGGTTTTTTTGCATCATACAGAGGCTTTATCTTCAGTTCTTTTCCTTTTTCGTCCGTGAATTTGAACGCGCTCTCATTCTCTTTCTGCACCTCTTTGGCCGAGACGTCCTCGTTGAAATACAGCTTTACGCAGAAGTTTTCCGGACGGGATGAAGTGCTGCCGTCTTCCGGGTAGCTATCTAATAATTCCAATCCTGATGCAAAGCAAAAGGAAAAGGACGTTAAAAACATTAAGATGGTGAGGCTTAAAACTATGCCCGCTCTTTTCATATTGTATTTTCCTCCGATTTCTTTTTTCTTAGTTTCTGAAAAAATGATTTCATTATTTTCTCGCATTGCTGCTGCATGATTCCGGTGTCTATCTCTATATAATGGTTTAATCTTTCATCCTGCAATATGTTCATCAGGGAACCGCATGCCCCTGTTTTCGGGTCCCGAGTGCCGATGTAGACTTTCTGGATTCTGGCAAGCACCATCGCGCCCGCACACATGGAGCAGGGCTCCGTTGTCACGTACATCCGACAGCCCAACAGCCTCCAGCCGCCCAGCTTCTGCGCGGCTTCCCGGATCGCAATCACCTCCGCATGGGAGGTAGGGTCCTTCGACGTTTCCGTCATATTATGCCCCCTGCCGATGATAACGCCGTCTTTTTCTATCACGGCTCCGACAGGAACTTCTCCGATGGAAAGTGCCTTTTCTGCTTCCTTTAACGCTTCCTGCATGAAGTCTTCAGGATTCATGCTTATTATGCTCCTTCCCCCGATACTGATCCGCATTTTTCATAGCCTTACAATATTACCATACTTCCGCGGTCTTTTCAACTCTAAGATTGTACCTCCAGCGGAAGTAAGATTGCGAGATTGCGATCCGGCGAAATCAGGATTGCGATCCGGAAGGATCAAGAATTGTGACCCAGCGAAATCAGGATTGCGATCTGGAAGGATCAAGAATTGCGATCCGGCGAAATCAAGAATTGCATCCAGAAAAGAAAAAAAGCCCGCCTGAACCGGCGGACCTTTCCATCAGAGAACCGATCTGTAGTTTTTCCTGTTAGACCTCTTCAATATTTCCCGTTTTTCCATCTATTGCAATGATCCAATAGCCGTAAGCATTTCTGTTTGAGCGCTCCCCTTTCCGATAGCCCTCCAGGGCCGGCTCCGTACCCCGTATGGGCTGCCAGTAAGTAAACCCCGATCTTCCGCCGTCTGGCTGCTCCTCATCCAGAAACCTTCCCGGTATCCCAAAATAAAATTTGGTGGCCGTCCCCGTCTCATCCGGCCTCGCTCCGAAAAGATAGTGGCGGTACCGGGTGGCAAAATAATGCGCTCCGGGGGATACCAGAGGCAGGTTCGTAATATTGACGATCTTCTTCCACCGGGCTTCGGTTTTGTCCCGCTCAAAGGGTGTGACGTCTTCATAATATTCCGCAATCCGGCACGTGTGGGCGCAGGCATTCAGAATGTACTCATTATAAAAGCTGTTATACGTTTTTTTCGATATAGACTCTTCCGACGGGGTACGTCCACTCCCAAAAAAAGCCTCCGAAGCCTCTTGGCGAAACGATTCCGGCTCGGCGTCCTCTTCCTCCATCATTTCCGCGGAAACATCCTCGTCTTGCATCGCTTCTTCCATGTCGTCAACGATTTCACTGATCCTGTTGATCAGGTCGTCGATTTCGGAGCTCTGTCCGCTTTCCATCTCTTCCTCTACTTGAAAAAGCTCGGATTGAAAGGGTTCCACCTCGCTGAAGGTAACCCCCTTTAGCACAGGATGAAGTGGTTCCCGGTCGTCCTTCGTGGACGCAGCAGCGACGATTGCCGTTGTAAATTGATGATAGGAGTTGCCTTTGCCATCCACATCCAGCGGAAGAAAGCGAAAATAGGTTTCCCCGTTTCCTTGCCGGTTGACCAGCAGATTCCCGATGACGGTGTGGATGGTCCTTTCTCCTTTTTTTCCGAATAAGATTAGTTTGTATATGTAATCGCCTTTCTCAAAATATCTGAGATTATGGACGACACAGCGGAGAGCGCCTTTGTTGTTTCCCGTTTCCACCTTCAGGTATCCCTTGATCTGAGCGGATTCTTTAGACGCAAACTGACTGCCCTGCTCCTCCATCATCACAAATGAGCGATTATACTTGACGTAATTCATACGATCTCTCTCCTCCTTTTAACATTCTGTCCGACGCTTCCCGCTCCATATTGTCACTCAATTCTTGAAATTGTCTTCACAAATTGGTAATATACATATATGCGGCGGGACTTATGATTATGCCGGAGGAATGAGAGAGGAGTGGTGGTATGTGGGTTGACGGGCTCATCGTAATTATTGTGATATTCGCTATCATACAGGGCTATCGACGCGGATTTGTTCACACGTTTATCCATACGGTGGGATGGATTCTCGCTGTGGTTTTGGGATTCATATGGCATCCCCACGTTATTGGATTCTTAAAAGAGAAGACAGGATTCTATGATGCGATTCGCGAAAGGATCGCGGAACGGGTCGCGGAAAACGCCGGAAATACTGCCGATTCCGTAATGACCGGCATCCCGGAAGTGATCAGGGATCTTCTTGACAAGGCAATCGATTCGGCCACCAACGCCATCGCCATTTCTCTATCGGAGAATCTGACCAACCTTATTTTCAATATTATTGGATTTCTGGCCGTGGCCGCCGCCATCAAGCTGTTTTTGATGACCCTCACGTTTCTGTTTTCCAAAGAGAAAAACGATGGCTTTATCGGAGGGATCGACGGCTTCTTCGGCCTTCTGGCCGGAGCACTGAAAGGCGTTATCCTGATTTACATACTGCTCGCGTTTATGGTGCCCGTTACAAGTCTTTCCGGAAGTTCCTTCTTGATCGATCAGTTGGACGGCTCCGTGCTGGGCAGCTATCTATATGACAATAACCTGATCCTGAGGATGGTAAAAGGGCTGTTGTAAGATCACAGTCGGAACGGCACGCCGTCCCGGCGCAAGGTGACGTTGGCATTGAATTTCAAAAACGCCTCCGGGCAGAAGGTATGAATGGGAACGATCTCCTTTGGGGAAAGTTCCTTTATTACTTTTTGAATATCCCCTTCAAAGGCATGGCCGCTCGTATGGAGATAGCAGTCGGAAAAGCCGCGGGACTTCAAGTACGACTCCAGTCTGACCTGATACGGTTTATCCCGGTACTCCTGCCACTGAGAATAGATCAGGAGGCCGTTTCGAAGGCCCATAAGCTTTAAATCGCTCAGTGCGGACGGCCTTATCAGCATCGCGACCTGCTCCTGTTTCCTTCCAATCGCCCTTCCGCTGACGGTAAAGGCCCGAAATCCTTTGGTGGACCCTTTTCCCAGAAGCTTTTCCATTTTTGCCGCAAGCATACGGGGCCGGTATACCCGAATATCGGGGCGCAAAAGGGAAGGCACAGGCAGGTCCTTCCACCCGATCCTCCTCAATTCATCGAGAACTTTGGCCGTATAAATATCCATTACGAAGATTTTACCGCATGACTTTGCCGCTTTGTAAAAACTGATTACCCTGTCGATATTCTGGCTTGTGGGCTGGCATAAAACGATTCCACCGCTCATTTCCATTGCCTGCGCGATTCTCTCTTCCAGTTCCTCTTCCGTGCACTCGCTTTCGCCGGTACGTCCAAGCGTCGTGCCCTCGATCAACAGGAGATCCGCTCCTTTCCCCGCCTCTTTGAGAAAACGGTCCAGATATGCCCTTCTCCTTCCGTGGCCCCTGAAATCTCCCGTATAAATAATTGACTTTCCCTCACAGTTGATCTCAAAAGCCGCTGCGGCAAAGGCCGAATGATCCGTCAAAAACGGCTTTATCGTAAAGTCTCCGATAGAAAACGGCTCATACATTTCTATAAGCCTTCGATCCCTTTCAGAATAACCGGGGATCGGAAAGCTCAGATTCATTTCCATCAGCTTATCCGTCGTTTCCGAAAGATAGACGGGAATGCCGGGATGGATGTATTTCAGCAGCCCAAAGTGATCGCTGTGGGCATGAGAAATCAAAATGCCGTCAAAGCCGGGTACATCCTGGCAATACAGCCCCTCCACCCGAGGAATAACGCCCAACTGACGGAGTTCCTCAAAAGGTTTCTTGACCCAGCTGTCATCGATCACCTTCCCCTGATAGAAGAGAGGGTAACCCGCATCCAAAAGAATTCTGGTATTGGAGGACCTCAGTTCGATCATCGTCCCCCCGACCTCCTGGGTCCCGCGATATATGGTCAATTGCATCCGCATCACCTCGCTGCTCTGTTTGCTACATTTGCTCTATTCTGCGCTCTGCCTGGGCTCCTCTGCCCCGGCATTCTCGCTCATTCCTTAGCTTAATACCATTATATTCATTTTTTACTCAAATCAGCCTGTTTGATTTTATTTGCTGCTTGTGATTTTCCTTTAATTAAATGGAATGCATGTATTGTGAACCTGCACGCCAGGGTAAAATAAAATCAAACAACGTCTTGAAAGGCACTCTCAGATATGCTAGAATTACTACTGTTGAACCTTTCAGGGCGACGATTGCCTGCAGATGTGCACCGATTTACGACAGCAGACGCAGACTTGTCCTGCAAATCATCAATACCGTGCTCCCGTAGCTCAGGGGATAGAGCGTCGGTTTCCTAAACCGTGCGTCGGATGTTCGAATCATCTCGGGAGTGCCAAAAACAAAAGGTAAAAAAGATTTATTGCTTACAAAGCCAGTAAATCCAAGCCTTTCAAGAGCTTCCACGATGAAAAGTGGAAGCTCTTTTTTCGTAGATTTATTGGGGTAAAAGCTTCACTCTGACAGGACTCAAACCTACAAGTAAAAACATTCATGAGCAGCGCCCTTTTTAGTACAGAGCGAAATGAAAAAGGGCGCCACTCAAAATACAATCAGATGAACAAGCTGAAATCAAAAAGGGCTCCGATTTTTAAGGCTGAATGAAAGCCGATAAAGTTAGCGCCCTTTTTTTATATATACACCAAAATCACATTAAATTTGAAAGCATTAGAAGGCCGGAGAATCGGAGTGCAGGAATGCACTTTTATTCTCCGGCTTTTTTGTTTTCTGGAAAGGAAAGGTCATGCTGGTACACTATAAAAGAAATAAACAAACCGCCTGCTACGATTCAAACAATCTCTCCACTGTAGGTAGAATACCCCCGGCTGAACGGCCATGCGGTCCATTTCAAAGCTGTGGCGGCTGCCCATACCCGTCCCACGGCTTCATCTGCTACAGCGCTGAGGGAGATTGCCTTAGAACGGATATGCAAAAAACTGCAAAACGCAAGGAAGGTGCAAGATGAAACATGGAAACTGATTTAACAAAGAGGTATCCGATCAAATCAAGGTACTGCTGCTGTATAACGCCATGAAAAAGTGGTGCGACGGAGCTGTTTTTGTGTAATCACAAACCAATATTTACAGGGAGGTATTCAAATGAGCGTTAACGCCAGAAAAGAAGAATATGAACACATAGAATTGTTTGGAAAGCCAGCACTTTTCACCAATTCCCGCATCGACCGAACCACGGTGCCGGTGGGCTTTTACTGCTACGATTTGCGCGGCTCCGACTATGATCCAGGCAGGCCGGTGAGCATAGAAAATAAGGTTACCGTTAACCACGCCGGAGCCGTTTTGACACCGGAGCCGGTCACTATCTCCAAGGAGGGTTTCCGCAGGCTGCGGGACAACATCAATTTCCTCGGTGAGTCCCTGACTCTCGCAGACTTCTGTGATGAGCACAAAATCACTCTCGCATCCGAATTATCCAATCCAGATGAGTCAGGCGTGAAGATGGGAGGAATGACACTTGGATAAAGGAAAAATCTTTGAAGTAGAACTCAGCCGGTGGAACCCTTCCGGTGCAAATCCGTCGGCACAAATCGCACTCCCCGCCACACCCTATGAGCTGGCGGATGCGTTGGAAAAAGCAAGAATTACCGGAGATACCGTCTATTCCGCGGAGGTTTTAAGCTGCAAGCTGGACTATCTGCCGCAATTTATCGCCCCCGATATCAATCTGTATGAGCTGAATCACCTCGCCCAGCGGCTGTCTTCCCTAAGTGCATGGGAACTGGACTGCTTCGAGGGCATGGTGATGATGGATGCCGTTCAGACTCAATACGCTCCCATATCAGTGGAGCGGCTCATCAATATGACACACAGCACCGAGCATTGCCAGATTGCCTATGAAGCTCATGACGATCCGTCTCTCGGCAAATTTTATGCGGATAATGATTTTGTACCGGCACTGGAAAGGGTATCGGATGAAGTCTACGAATATCTGGACTTCGCCAAAATCGGCAGAGAGATGCGCGAGGGTGAGGGCGGCGTGTTCACGCCCCATGGCTATGTAGTGCAGAACGGCGAGATTGCCTCCGAATACCACAGCGTCGATACCAGAACCCTTGACAAGCCGGATTATGCCGTGCTTCTCCAAGTAACCAAGGGGCATTTTAATGATCCCGCCTATGACAACGAAACGGTTGTCTTCCTCAAGCTCCCTGCCGGGGATGCGGCGCTTTTGCAGGCGGTTGATGCTGTCGGAGCCGCCTCCCCGGAGGAATGTGCATTTTCGGCGGAGGACTGCATGGCGCCAAGCCTCACTGAAAAAATCAGCGACGTTCTGTATGCATCTGAGGGCGACTGCTATGGGCTGGTGAATGAGCTGGCAGAGCAGCTCCGGCAGCTTGAAACGGACAACCATCTGCTGACCTACAAGGCAATGCTGGCGGAAGCTCCCGGTGATATATCTTTGGAAGAAGCCCTTGACCTTGCGTTTATGACAGAGGAATTTGAGCTTTTGACTGATACTGCCTCTCCCGCTGAGTACGCAAAAGTGGAAATCCAGCGAATGCTTTCTTTGGCAGGTGATAACGGACTGAGCCTGTTCTGTAATCTGGATAACTACGGGCGGTATCTTTTGGAGCAGCGTGCCACTGCCGAAACCGAATACGGGCTGCTGGAGCCGCAGAACGGCATGACGGTGGACCAATGCCTCAACCGCCCCGGACAGAGTCTTGGCATGGAAATGAAATAGCAAATCTTTGTTGGGTTTTGGTATAGCTATTCTCATGAAGCTGTGGCATTGTGTTGTGCTGAAGGGAGGCGAAGAAGATGGACGAGAAGCTCATGGACTTGCTGGATATGGCTCTGGCGGAGCG
>CAMJRV010000065.1 GCA_946408315.1 uncultured Bacillota bacterium
CGTTTCCTATTTCGCCCATCAGGCGGTCATGCCTTTCAGAATCTGCTGGTATCGCATGGATTCCGAGGATAAAAACCTGTCGGTCTTCACCGCCCATCTTTCGGAAGCCCTGTTTCCTTCGGAGGGTCCTGAATTTGTAGATATCAGGAAAGCCCTCGACGATTGCGCAGATACGGAACCGGAATCTGCGCCGGACCGGATGATTTCCCTGCTGTGCCGGAAAATGTGGGAGTATCACGGCGGAACCGGCCATACCCGCACCTATCTCGTGCTGGATGACTTTCAAAACGTGGCCCAGGTTCCCGAAATCTGCGATATGGCGAGATATCTGCTCGATAATCTTCCGCCGTCCTGTTCTCTTTTCATCCTGAACAGGTCCAGCCTTTCCGTCTTTTCTGAAAAACAAAAACTGGAGCACAATATTCTGGAGCTCGATATGAATGATCTTGCATTCCGCAGTACGGAGATAGAAGAGCTCGTGTTTCGCATGGACCAAAACGCCGCCGACAAGGGGTTGACTGATTTCATAGAGAAAAGTACGGAGGGGTGGATCGCTGGTGTCATCATCCTCTATCATGCCGTAAAAAGCAGGCGAACGGGTATCGCACCGATGGAGCCCGGCAGCCTGGACAGGGAAGACGCTCTGTTTCGGTACCTGTCTTTGGAAGTACTGAAATCCGTCGATCACAACGCGCAGAACGCCCTCGCCAGACTTGCGCTGCTTCAGGATTTTTCCGAGGCCGAGGCTTCGGAAATATTTGAAATTGACGATATCAAGACGCTGATCGGACAATGTTTGGGTTTCGGCATGTTCATCCAGAGGATTCCGGGAAATCCCGTGGTGTACCGTTTTCACTCCTTGTTCCGGGAGTTCCTGCTGACGGTTCTGAGAGACCGCCGCACGGCGGAACAGGTTGCAGACCTTCACCTGAAGGCTGCGGAATATTATATGAAAAACGGAATTTACGGCAGGGCCGCAGTACACCTTGCGAAATGCGGAAGTTCTGATTCCGCGATGGAGCTGGTGTCGAGAAGGGGCTTTAATAAATATATGATCGGAGAAACCGCCCAATTGAAGCTGTGGCTGGATCTCCTGCCGGAGGACATGATCCGGGACAATCCGGTCCTCCTGCTGTTTCAGGCGCAGCTGCTGCCCAACAGCAAGCAGCCGGAAATGGTGGAGACGCTGAAGGAAGTTCTGCGGCTGTCCCGGTCAAAGGGTGATGTCGCCACTTATTATGACGCTGCCACCGTGCTGATCTATATTTTCATGTGCAGCAACGATATGAACAGTCTGGTCGAGATGGCGGCAGGCATTCCAAAGCAGCGGGAGAGCGTCCGGGGAGAGCTCGGAAACGCGCTGGTCATTCTCGATATTGTGCGGTCTATCGGCGAGGATCGCTTCACGGAGGCGGAAGCCCAGAGCGAAAGCGTCCTGTATACTGCGCTTCCCGAGGACAGTCAATGGCTGTATTTAATTCTTTCCTGCATCCTTTATTTTTGTCTGGGCAGGCTGGACCAGGGAGAACGCTGCATGAGAACGGCGCTGACACTGACAAAATTCAGAAACATCGAGCCGTCCAGAGGCTTTATTCTGCTCTTTCTGTCCATCGTCCTGTCTCTGAAAAACGAGCGGGAGGATTTGCCTTCTTATATATCTGAAGTTATTGCTGTCGGTGAGAAATACAACTACGAATATTTGTCGGGCCATGGGAACCGTTTGGCTGCCATCGACCGCTATCTGTCCTTTCAAACAGAGGCTGCCGGCGAATTGCTGGAACAGGCTGCGTTTTTCTTTCAACGGATCGGCAACCGGGCGCTCGTCTCGACATGCAGGCTGCTTCAGCGGTTTTGGACCCTGAGGCCCGGCGGTCCTCCACCGGATCTTGAGGAGGCCCAAAGGGAGATTGAGGTCATCCGAAAAGCCGGTCCTGGCATGTTGATCTATGAAAACGCCCTGTCGCTGTTCGGAGCGATTGTGAGAGAGGCGGGAGATTTCCCGCTTGCGGAACGCAGCCTCCTTTCCTCTATCGAGCTGTCGAGGGAGAAAAAGGGGTGGCAGATACTCTGCGGCTCTCTTTTCCAGCTTTCCAGGCTGTACTATGCGAAGGGCGATCCGGTACAGGGGAGAAGCTGTCTCAAGCAGGCCCTGGAGCTGGCCTCCGGCCGCCGGTATTTTATGTTCTGGGACATCCATATTCCGACGCTTGTAGAGGCGGCGCTCCGCGGGATCCGATACGGCTGCTGTGCCGATTATGCGGTAGAGCTGCTGCGTAAATTTTACGACGACAAGACGGTCAGATACCTGAGCGAAAAGGGAAAGATGGTAGACGAGAGCGAGATTGCAGCCTTTGCCGATCATTTTGTCTTTACCTATAAAGCAGATCAGCAGGAACCGCTGTACCTCGTAAAGGCTTCTCTGTTTGGAACGCCTGAGATTTCGGCAAACGGGGTCAGGATTCCCGACACGGAATGGAAGACAAAAAAGGTAAAAGTCCTTCTCGAATACCTTTTGTTCAACAGCGGAAATACCGTATCGAAAGAACAGCTTGCAGAACTTCTATGGCCCGAAGCCGACAGCAGAGCTGCAACGGCTTCCCTGCGGACGGCGCTGTACCACCTCAGAAAAATACTTTCCAAATATCAGGTGGAAGCCGCGGGAAAAAACGCGTTCCTGCAGGAAACGCTGGAAGGGCTGCAGATCAGAAGAAATGCGGCGTTGGAGCTTGACGTGCACGAATTCCTTCGTCTCTGTCACGAATGTGCCCTGCTTGCAAAGCAGGCTCCTCAAACAGATCAGAGATCGGCGGAACTCCTGAAACGGATGATAGAGCTCTATAAAGGCGATCTGATGGAGGGCGGCGATTACGGAGACGTGATTTTCCACGAGAGGGAACGGCTGAAAACCATCTTTATAGAAGCCTGTCAGAAACTGAGCGGGATTTATACGGAACAGGCGGAACTTCAGCAGGCAGAGGAGATTCTGAGGCGCGCTTTCGCAGCGGAACCGTACGATGAAGCCATCTGTCTGAAGCTGCTTGAGCTTTATATGGCCCAGGGCAGGAAAAGCAAAGCGGTGAAGCTTTATTACAGTTTTAAAAAGCGCCTGGAACAGGAACTGGACGTGAAGATCGACAAGAGACTGACGGAAGCGATCCGGTAAAGTGAATATAGATACGGAAAGTATGCCGGTCGCAAGGCCGGTTTTTTTATCTAATCGGAAAGATCACTTTCTATTTTGTTGGAAAAAATATGAATTTATGAATATCGCAAATAGAATGGGGAGATATTAAGGAGTAATCCATAAATCTTAAATTAGGAGAAGGATAGAATTGAACTTAAATTTTTATTATTATTCTGGCTTTGGTATCGCTCTATGTATTGCGTTACTATCGCTTTTTATTTTATTTCGGCTGAGCAAAAGCAGAAACCTTCAGATCCACGGCGCTTCCCTGTCGGAGGAGGTGCTGGAGGATCACGCCAGAGTCATCGCGAGGGAACATTCCGCTTCCCTGAATTTCAATTCGGCCAGTTGGCCGCTGATCCGGATGAACGACAATTATGACGCCATTCTGTCTGTCTGCAAAAGCTTAAACGAAGACGCGGCACAGAAGCGGACCATTCCTCCTGCGGCGGAATGGCTTTTGGATAACTTCTATATCGTAGAGGAACAGGTAAAGAGTATCCGGCGGGATCTTTCAAAGAAAGAATATTATAACCTGCCGGTTTTGAATAAGGGTGCTTCCAAAGGCCATGCGAGGATACTCGCCATCGCCATGGAGCTGGTTTCCCATACGGACGGCCAGATCGAAATCGGTACCCTGCTCAAATATCTGGAAGCCTATCAATCCCACACCGTGCTCCTGGAGCGGGAAATCAGCATCATGCCCATCATGATCAAACTCGCCATCATTGAAAATATCAGGATGATCAGTGAAAAGATCCGCGAGGCAAAAGAGCAATGGAATTCCGCCGATGAGATCTTTGAGAAGTGGATGGAGGAAGAGGATGTTAAAAGAATCGAGAAGCTTCTGAAGGGATTTCCCAGATCCATTGACGAAGTCAATCCGTCCTTTATCGAGCATCTGTTTTACCGGCTGAGACGATCGGGGCGGAGCTATTCCGACGTTCTGGGATACATCGACGAATATCTCGACAAGTACGGCACGACGACGGCGGCAGTCGCCCAGAAAGAGCATAATGTCCAGGCACTGTATACGGTGACCATGGGGAACTGTATCGCAAGCCTGAAATATATCTCCAGCTTCAACTGGTCCGAAATATTTGAAAATATCAGCTTTTTGGAACGAATCCTGAGGCAGGACCCTGACGGGACATATGGCAGGATGGACCTGGACTCCCGAAACTATTACAAGCGGCAGGTCGGGGTCATCGCAAAATCATACCGGGTGTCGGAGCTTCATATTGCCCGGGAGGCTATCGACCTTGCAAAAAAAGCGATGGAAGTGTCCCAGGCGGCCGATGAGAAAGCCGTTGCGAAGGACACTTCGAAGGGCGGAGGAGAAGCTAATGATTCATGGAGCGATGAAGTGTTGGTCAGAAAGAAAACACACGTCGGCTACTATCTGATCGGAAACGGCTTTGCACTGCTGGAACGCAGGCAGAAGGGGGAGAGGAAGCGGGCCGGACGCATCGAAAGCGTGCCGTCAGATCGGCTGGGACAGGCTTACCTGGCCTTTGTCGTCCTTTCCACTCTGCTGATTACCGCCCTTGCCGTCGGCTACGCGGCTCAAATCCCGGAGAAAAGGGGTATCCTCATTCTTATCGTTTCGGGCGTCGCAGTGCTGATCCCCGCTTCGGAGATGGCGGTTTCCCTCGGGAACTGGCTGGTCTGCAAGGTAAAAAAGCCCTCCTTCTTCCCGCGCCTTGAACTGAAGGACGGGATTCCCGACAGCCTGCGGACGATGGTGGTGATTCCCGCTCTTCTGACAGATGAAAAGAGGGTGGTACAGCTCGTGGAAAACATGGAAAACCACTACCTGGCCAACCGGGAAGACAATCTGTATTTTGCTTTAATCGGGGCTTTCTCCGATTCCAGCGGACCGAAGAAGGAAAACGACGCGGACGTTCTGCTTGCCGCGTCGGAAGGCGTAAAAGCCTTGAATTTGAAATATGCGAAAGAGGGCAGGGATCTGTTCTATTTTTATAACCGGCTCCGAACGTTCAGCGAGTGTGACAATAAATGGATCGGCTGGGAGCGGAAGCGAGGAGCCTTGATGGAATTCAACGAATTGCTCCTCGGCTCTCAGGAAACGAGCTTTATTTTCTATTCCAACGGCAGGCTTCCGGCGGACGATATCAAATATATCATCACCCTGGATGCGGATACGATGCTGCCCTTCGGCATGGCCAAAAAGATGATCGGAACGATGGCGCATCCCCTGAATGTACCTGTCGTCGATTCGAAAAGAGGGATCGTCACCGAGGGCTACGGTGTAATGCAGCCAAGGATCTCCTTTGACATCGAAAGCGCAAATCGATCCGTCTTTTCACGGATTTACACGGGACAGGAAGGGATTGATCCCTATTCCAGCGCCATCTCCGACGTTTATCAGGACCTGTTCGGCGAAGGAATCTTTACCGGAAAAGGAATCTATGAACTGAAGACCTTTCATAACGTGCTGAAGGATGCGATCCCGGAAAACGCCGTCCTCAGCCATGATCTGCTGGAAGGCTCCTACGCAAGGGCGGCCCTTGTCACCGATCTGGAGCTGGTGGATTCCTATCCGTCAAAATACAACTCCTTTATGGCGAGACTCCACCGGTGGGTCAGAGGGGACTGGCAACTGCTTCCCTGGCTTGGAAGGCGGGTTTACAACAGGAGACGAGAGTTTGTAAAAAACCCGCTGCCCATCATTTCCCTCTGGAAGATTGCGGATAATTTGAGGCGGAGCCTTGTGGCGCCGTCGCTGCTTGTCCTGCTCCTTCTCGGCTTCAGTATTCTGCCCGGCAGCGGAAATTTCTGGGCCGGCTTTGCCATTGCCGCCATGGGGCTGCCTCTCCTGCTGAACTTTCTGGATCAGCTCCGAAGAAGGGTCAAGTATGACAGGATCAAGAGATACCGGCCGGGCTTCTTCGGTTTAAAATCCTGCCTGTTCCAGTTTCTGCTGTCGGTACTGTTCCTGCCCTACCAGTCGGTCAAAGTGATGGACGCCATCCTGGTATCTCTTTTCCGCGTCTGTATTTCCAAAAAGAATATGCTGGAATGGGTAACGTCGGCCGACGTGGAGCGGTTTCAGAGCGGATCGCTGAAGAGCTATCTTGCCTCCATGGGTCCGAGTACGGTTTTCGGCTTTCTGCTCCTGTTTTCTACGTTCTTCTATGCGCCGGAAAGTCTGATTCCCGGCTGCATACTCTTTGCCGTCTGGGCAGCGGCCCCGTATATCGCATATCGGATCAGCCTGGACGACATCGCCGAACCAGAAATGCTGCAGAAGGAAGAGCTGGAGGATCTGGGTAAGATCGCCAGAAGAACCTGGAGGTATTTCGAGGAGTTCTCCAATCGGGAAAACAATTATCTCGCCCCCGACAATTTTCAGGAGGAACCGCCGAGGGGGATCGCCTACCGGACGTCTCCTACCAATATCGGGTTAGGCCTTCTGGCAGCCCTGACGGGGAGAGATCTGGGCTATACGGGGATCAAAGAGACCGTCGAGTCCCTTGTAAGGACCGTAGCTACGATAGAAAGGATGGAGAAATGGAACGGCCATCTGTACAACTGGTATGATACCCGCACTTTGGAACCGCTGCATCCTCTGTACGTTTCCACGGTAGACAGCGGGAATTTCGTCTGCTATCTCATTACGCTGGCAGAAGGGCTGAAGGATTATTTTTCAAAGCCGCTGGTGGACAAGGTCTTTATCAGGGGCATCCGCGACACGCTCCGGAGCGGCCTTAAAGATGGGGAAGAGATTCCCGCGGCCTTTCTCTCCTTTGACTTCATAGAAAGGGACGAGAGGGTCAGCCTGCAGTTATGGAACAAAGCCCTGAAGGACCTGACCGAAGGGGTGATTACGAAAAATATCGGAAAGCCGGTCTGGAAGAAAAAAGCAGAGCGCATGGGGCGGATGTTCCAGGAAGAATTGAACGCCTTTGTCCCGTGGGCGGCGCTGGCAGTACAGGTTCCGGGAGAGCTGCTTCATAAGGAGCTCTCGGAGGAAATGGAAAAATTGCTCGGACTTCTGGAGACGAACCCGGCATTGACTGAAATCTCCGAAATCAACAAAAGGATATTAAAACAGATCGATCAAATAACGAGATGTACTGTGAAGATAAAGGGAGAGACCTTTTCCGAGGGCTTTGAATGGCTCAATGAGGTGATCGGCGCCGTCGTAGAATCGGACCGGTTCTGCAAGGATTTTATTGAGGCATACCAAAGGCTGATCGATCGGATCGGAAAGCTGTCCGCAGACATCAAATTCGACCCGCTGTATAACGAGGGAAGGAAGCTGTTTTCCATCGGATTTAACGTGGATGAAAAAAAGCTGACCAACTCCTACTATGACCTGCTGGCGTCGGAAGCGAGGCAGGCCAGCTATATTGCCATCGCAAGGGGAGAGGTGCCGCCGAAGCACTGGTTCATGCTGGGCAGGCTGCTGACGGTGGTGGACCGGTATCAGGGACTGGTTTCCTGGAGCGGAACGATGTTTGAATATCTGATGCCGCTGCTTCTGATGAAGAGCTATCGAAACACCTTGCTGGACGAGACCTATTCCTTTGTCGTCAAGGGCCAGCAGAAATACGGCAAGGCGAGAAACATGCCCTGGGGCGTTTCGGAATCCGCCTTCTATTCTCTGGATATCAATCTCGATTACCAGTACAAGGCCATCGGCGTGCCCTGGTTGGGGCTGAAGAGGGGTCTTGTAGAGGATGCGGTCACGTCTCCTTACTCCACGTTTATGGCCCTTCTGATCAGTCCGGAAGAGGCGTATGAGAATATCCGGTATTTAAGGTCGGAGGGCCTGGAAGGATCGTACGGCTTTTACGAGGCTGCGGACTATACGCCGGAACGGACCGATCTGAAGTCGGGAAAAGCAGTCATTAAAAGCTATATGGCGCACCATGAAGGTATGAGCCTGCTGGCCCTCAACAACTATCTGAATCGAGGGGCCATGCAAGAGCGGTTTTCCGCGGACCCGGAAGTGAGAGCCGCGAGGCTCCTGCTCCAGGAAAAAATACCGGTCAATATCCTGTTTACGAAGGACAATAAGGAAAAGATCGCCGCGTCAAAAGCAAAGATTCACAGGGACAAGGGAGCACACAGGAAATTTACGGCTCCGGATTTTGAACTGCCCAAAGCACACGTCCTGTCAAACGGCAGTTATTCCGTCATGCTGACCGACAAAGGCACTGGTTACAGCAGAAGCAAGACTGCCGACATCACGCGGTGGAGGGAGGATGCGGTACTGGACGGGTACGGGATGTTCTTTTATATCAGGAACCTTACCGCAGGTCGGTACTGGTCCGCAGCTTACGCGCCCCTTAACGTTCTGCCGGAGCGGTATGAGGTCGTGTTTACGCCGGACAAGGCTACTTTTGTCAGGACAGACGGCGATATGGAAACGACCCTTGAAGTGATCGTCACCTCTGACGATAACGCGGAGATCAGAAAGCTGACTTTAAAAAATAACGGTGTCGAGCCGTGCTTCATAGAGACGACCAGCTATTTCGAGACTGTCTTAGCTCCCGGAAAAAGCGATCTGGCCCATCCCGCCTTCAGTAATCTCTTTGTCAGGACGGAATATGATCCCGTCCATAACGCACTGCTGGCAAACCGAAGGCCCCGGGGGCAGGACGACAAGGAAATGTGGATCGCACAGGTTCCGGTCATCGGCGCGGATCTGGTAGAGGACGTTCAGTTTGAAACAGACCGGATGCAGTTTATCGGCAGAGGCCATACCGTCTTTCAGCCTTCCGTTCTGGAAAAAGACAGACCGCTGTCCAATACGGCAGGCGCGGTTCTCGATCCCATATTCAGCCTTCGGGCTAAGGTAAGAATTGAACCGGACGAGACAGCCCAGATTTCCTTTACTACCATTACCGCCGGCAGCAGGGAAGCAGTAATGAATCTGGTTGAAAAATACAGCAGCATGGAAGCCTGCGACGCGGCGTTTTGGCTGGCGCTCACCAGAAGCCAGGTGGAGACGAGATATCTTAATATCAAAGCCCAGGAAATGGAACTGTATCAGGATATGATTTCGAATATCCTCTTTCAGAGCGCTCAAAAGCAAAGGTTCAACCATCTGATTGAGAAAAATCGAAGGGGACAGATGGGCTTGTGGCCCTACGGCATCTCGGGGGACAGGCCGATCATCCTTGTGGTGCTCGGCAAAACAGAGGAAGCCGACCTTCTGTATGAGATCCTGCGGGCGCATGAATACTGGCGGATAAAGGATTTAAAGGTGGACCTGGTCATCCTGAACCATGAGGAGAGCAGCTATTCCAATCCGCTGAATTCCCTGATCTCCGAAATCGTCCATTCGAGTCAGACCAACGATGTTCTGCACCGAAACAATGATATCTTCCTCCTCAATGAAAACAATATGGCCCCCGAAGATATTCCCC